>JAYZBJ010000271.1:0-5607 GCA_036338795.1 Pseudomonadota bacterium
CTGGTTGTTTGCGCGCCACCGGGTCACCTGCGGCGGGAACGAGGACTGCGGCAGGTTGGAAATCGTATCGACCCGGCGCTTCACCTCATCGACAAACTCGTCGACATCAACATCGAGATCGGTCTCCAGGTTGATATAGCCGACCCCTTCGCGCGCCGTACCGGTTAGGCGCTTGAGACCGTCAATATCGACAACAACCTCTTCAAGACGCACGACAATCTGGTCTTCAACGTCCTGCGGCGAGGCGCCCGGCCACGCGATCGAGACCGATGCACCGTTAAAATCCGCTGCGGGGAACGCCTCTTTCTCAAGGCTGAGGAAGCCGAACGTACCGCCAATGAAGGCGATGACCATCAGGAGGTTTGCGGCTATCCCGTTACGGGCCCACCAGGCGACCAGACCGTTCATTGTGCGGCTCCATCAACTTCACCGGACACCAGCGTCGAAGTTGGTTGCTCTTCTTCGTCGCTGTCCGTCTTGCGCGGCGTGCGCGGCTCAAGCGAGCCGTCGGGCATCCGCTCGACGACCTGGATGTTCATACCTTCAAACGCGGCCTGGATCGGCGAGACAATTGCCAGTTCACCCGGCTCGACACCGCTGCGTAGGAAAGCGCCTTCCTCATTGCTGAATGCGACGTCTACCTTGCGGATGTGAAGTTCGCCGGCCGGGCCGTCACCGATAAACACTTCATCGACACCCCGAAGCGCAGCGCGCGGCACCCGAACGACGTTTTCAATGGAGCGACCGTCAATCGTGGCGTTGACGAACAGGCCCGGTGCCATCGGCACGCCGTCGTCCGATCCCTCGCCATAAGGGTCTTCAAGTTCAGCGATGACATTGATCAGGCGGGTCTGTGGATTGATAGCCGCCGAGGTCCGCTTGACGCTGCCACGCCATTCGCGCGGCTCACCGGCCACATTCGCCGTGAAGACAACCTGCGGACCTGGATTGTCCTCGGTTTCGGCAAACGCCAGAGGCAGGCCAACCCGGCCGAGGTCTTCATCGGACAATGGCAGGGAAACCTCGACCACATCCGTGGCGAAGATTGTACCAAGGGACTGGCCAGGGCTGACAAACTGGCCGAGATCGGCGCTGCGTTCCCGCACGCGGCCGGAGAACGGCGCAGTGACGGCAGTCCGGTTCAGGGCAAGCTGTGCGTCTGCGAGCTGGGCCTTGGCGGATTCAAGATTGGCCTGGGCTTCGGCAAGCTGTGGCTCGCGAAGGGCCAGAGGGCTCGGATCTTCGATCCCGAGGTCCTGAATATCCTGCTGGGCGAGCTCAGCCTCAGCCTGTTCACGGGCGAGCGCCTGCTGGGCAGACGCAACGGTGGAGCGCGCGCGCGTCACGGCGAGTTCATAGTCGGCCGACTCCAGGCGGACGAGAACCTGCCCATTCCGGATAAATCCGCCATCGAGGAAATCCGGCGAGACATAAGAGATCCGGCCAGCAATCTGTGGCGCAAGGACAATCTGACGCTTCGGACGAACCTCGCCCTGAGCCGCGACAGCCATGGACAAGTCTGTCAGCTCAGCCGCTTCGGCAAACACCGAAAGGCCACGAGGCTGCTCTTCAGCCTTCTCCACCGGCGGTTTGAGCAATTGCATGATAGTGAAACCGCCAGCCACGAGGGCGACGAGGACGATCACGGGGAGCAGGAGCGCGAGGATTCTTTTCATGGGAGGTCTCTTATCAGGGCGCTTGATTTTCTACGGGTTCGGAGACCGGCTCTCCCGGTATCCCGCCCCCAACCGCAAGGTGGAAGGCGATACGGTTCGACACGCGAGCTGAGCGCGCCGAGATCAGCGTGCTCTCTGCGTTCAGTCTACGTGTCTGGGCGTCGATCAGATTGAAAATCGTGATCAGGCCGTTCGAATACTGACGGGTCGCCAGTTCTTCAGCCTTCATGGCCTCGTCCAGCGCACGTTGCTGCGCATCGACCTGCTGGGCGAGATAGGTGTCGGACGCGATGGCCTCTTCCACCTCACGCCACGCCAGCAGGAC
The DNA here is from genome assembly GCA_036338795.1 of Pseudomonadota bacterium. Classification (GTDB taxonomy): domain Bacteria; phylum Pseudomonadota; class Alphaproteobacteria; order Caulobacterales; family Hyphomonadaceae; genus Henriciella. Next base: position 2,002 of record JAYZBJ010000271.1, read on the forward strand.
GCTGGCGACATAGTTGGCAAGAACGGACTCCGCCGACGCAAGGGCCGCATCACGGTCTGCCTTGAGCGCCCCGCCATTAAAGACTGGCTGGGCAAGCGAGGCAATGGCATTCGCGGCAATGCGGGTCGGGTCGACAAGGTCGGCAAGGTCCGTCTCGGTCGTGCCGACTGAAGCGGTCAGGCTCAGGGATGGCAGAACGGCCAGGCGGGCCTGTTCAGCACGAAGACCTGCCGCCACGACGCGCGCCTCCGATGCAGCCACGTCAGGCCGGCGGGTCAGAAGCATGACTGGCGTGCCAGCTGCCGATATCGGCGCGAGGTCTGGCAGGCGACCCGGGGCCTCAATGGCGTTCTGCGGATAACGGCCCAGCAAGATTTCCAGCCGGCGAACTGCGTTCTCGCGCGCCTGCTTGCGTGCCGCGATCGAAGCCTCTGCCGAGGCCAGCGCACTGCGCGCAAGCCGGACATCGAGGGAATCGACAACACCGCGCGCAAACCGCCGCTCGGTCAGGGAAAGCGTGCGATTACGAACGTCATAAGTCTGAATAGCGACTCTTTCCTGCGCGACCGCCTCATTCAAGTCTGTCCACGCAATCGCTGTCTGCGCTGCGAGCGAGAGTCTTGCAGACGCCAGATCAGCTTCCGACGCGGCAAGGTCTGCCTCTGATGCCTCGATGGACGCGCGGATGCGCCCCCAGAGATCAGCTGTCCAGGACGCGTCCAGCCCGAGGCTGTAGGTCGGGTCCGTGAACCGGTCGTCGGCGATTTCGGAATAATTCGATGTCACGCCACCAGACAGCCCAGCACTGACATTCGGGAGCGAACGGCCATAAACACTGCGAGACTGGGCTCGCACTGCCTGAACCGTGAAGTATTGCGCGCGAATGCTCGGATTGGCCTGAAGCGTTTCGCCGACCAAAGCTTCCATTACGGGATCATTGAATTGCGCAAGCCAGTCAGCTGCCGGCGTTTCGCCAGTGACACCTGCCGCAGCCCAGCGCTCGGGTGCATCGGGCGCGACCGGAAAAACTGCTACAGGATCGCCGGCGACGCCGGAAAGACTACCGCAGCCAGTCAGTGCCAGCGCTCCCAGAATTGCACGTGTTTGCTTCATTAGACCCTCAAAATTCCCAGTTCGGCTCTACGGCTCTACTACTCGACTGTCAACAAAAACTTATTGAAAATCGATAATGCTTCGCAGTGGTTGCATTTGCAACACAAAGAAATTGAGATTCAGTGGAGATGCGCGACAATATCTTGCGTATGAGCCGTGGGTTCTGGCTTGCCAGACTCGCCTTTTGCTGTTTGGAAAGTGAATGTCTGCAACTGACACACATGAGAAAACCGTGGCCGCAAAGCGCCCAGAGCGTGTCCGGGACTTCATCGTCCTGACGACCGGCGGAGCCGGCTTGCTGGTGCTTCTCGTGTTTTCCGGCGCACTCGGCATTGTTGAAGGTGTGATGGCCACCGTCGTACTGACAGCTGGCGCGCTTGCTTATTATGTCGGCTCTGTCCCGCCTGATCGCCCGATCAAGGATGCCGACACGACACGCGCCCAGCAGAAAGAGCTGGACAATTCCATCCAGATGCTCGTGCGCGCAGTTCCGTTTCCGGCGCTGTATATCACTCCGGATGAACGCATCCTGGTGGCCAACCAGCCCGCTGGCAGCCTGTTCCGCGTCACGAATATCGAAGGCCTTCTCAAATCGGTCATCATCCGTCAGCCGGACGTGCTGGCAGCGACCGACCGCGTTGCGCGCACCTCTTCGCCAGAGAGAGTCGAGTTCCTGACGGGCGAAGGCGACGAGCTATGGCTGGCACACCTGACACCAGGCCCCCTACGCCAAAGCGTGTTCGTGATCTTCGAGGACCGCACTGCGGTTCACCGGGCAGAGCGCGCGCGTGCCGACTTCCTTGCCAATGCCAGCCATGAGCTGCGCACGCCGCTGACAGCCGTGTCAGGCTTCATCGAGACCATGCTTGGTCCTGCGCGCGACGACCATGAATCATGGGAAGGTTTCCTTGAGATCATGCATCAGCAGACAGAGCGCATGCGCCATCTGGTAGCCGACCTCCTGTCTCTCTCGCGCATCGAATTCAGTGAGCACAAGGCACCGGACACGATCGTTGACCTGACTGACGTCACCACGCGCACGATCCTGTCGCTTCAGCCTCTTGCGCATGACAAGCAGGTGAAGCTCGAGACAGCTACCGATGTCTCGGAGATTCCGATCACGGCAAAGTGGGATGAGATCGCACAGGTCGTTCAAAACCTTGTCAGCAACGCGATAAAATACTCCGCAGATGGCAGCCGGGTAGTGGTCACCATCGGGACCAGCAGCTCAATGAGCGAAGCATCCCGCCTCGCAACCCGTCACCGGGACTCCGCAGACAGGTCCGTCCTGTTGCAACCGCGCGCTTCGACCGAAGTCAGCGCGGCATGGATCCGTGTAGAGGATGAAGGAACCGGCATCGCCCGCAAACACCTCTCACGGCTCGGCGAACGCTTTTACCGCGTGGATGAAAGCCGGGGCGGTGAAATCGAAGGCACCGGACTTGGCCTGGCGATTGTGAAGCACATCATGGCACGCCACCGCGGCGGCCTTGCCGTGTCGAGCAAGGAAGAAGCCGGATCGGTCTTTGGCGTCTGGCTGCCTCTCGCTGAAGCCGACGCTCTCGTCACAAGTGACTGAGCCGGCACAGCCGCCCCCTCCCCGGCCCTACACGCCGCCGAGCGATACCGGCCGCATCCTCTTGGAGGATGAGCAGGTGCTGGTGGCGGACAAGCCCTCAGGCCTTCTCTCTGTACCCGGTCGCGGTGACGCGCGGCAGGATTGCCTCAAATCCCGGCTCGAACAGCGCTTTGGTAAACTGTACGTCGTGCACCGGCTGGATATGGACACCTCGGGCCTCACCCTGTTTGCTCGCACCCCAGATGCAGGCCGAAAGCTTTCGAGCGCATTTGAAGCTAGAGAGGTGTCCAAGCGATACCATGCACTTGTCGCAGGTGTTCCACCTCACGACTCTGGAAGTATCGAGCTTCCCATTGGGCGTGACTGGGAGATGCGCCCGCTTCGCAAGATCGATCATGAGAGCGGTCAGCCATCGCTGACCCGTTGGACGCTCATGGACCAATACGACGATTGCGCCTTGCTGGACCTTGAGCCGGTTACAGGACGCACACACCAGCTGCGCCTTCATCTGGCTGCCATCGGCCACCCGATTCTGGGGGACGCGCTTTATGGCGATCCAAGTCGCGCCAGCCGTCTGTGCTTGCATGCAAGCAAACTGGTCTTCCCGCATCCCGGAACTGGTGCGCTCACCTGTGTCAAAAGTACCATTTCATTTGGCAATATCGGGAGATTGCAGAATTAGGCGGCTTGTCCGCAGCATGTGTCACATATGTGTCAAGCAGTCGCGTTATGAGCGCCGAGAGGGCTCGATAGACGGTGCGGCTGCATGCTTGAAACGTTTGGACATCTGCCGGTGGCATGGCTGCTGATCGCTGTGCTTGCAGCGGCCGGTTTCGTGTCATTCTATGTAGGAAGAACGCAAGCTGTTTCCGTCAGCACGGGACAGTCACAGCGGCTCAATTCCCAGCCCAATT
>JAYZBJ010000272.1:0-5478 GCA_036338795.1 Pseudomonadota bacterium
TGCTCAGTCGTGAAGTTGACGAAGTGCGCCTGGACTCGGGACATCATGAAGTCGTGATTGAAGAAGCGACCGCGATGATCGTTGATCCGCTCATCTTCCAGCTCTTCCGGCGCGCCGATCACGTCGAACAGCGTTACCCAGCGATGATCGATGTAAGGGGCGATCGTGATCCAGCCGTCCTGAGTGCGCACCGGCTGGCGTGAAGGATCAATCTGGCGCTGATAATAGTACGGGCCTACTGCCGGATCGAATGCGGACTCGTAAAGATGCTCTTCGAGCAGGAAGCTCGACACACATTCGAACATCGGCACTTCCACGTGTAGGGCTTCGCCGGTCCGGTTTCGGTGATGCAGGGCGGCGAGGGTCGCATACATGGCATGCAGACCAGAAACCTTGTCTGCGAAGGCGGTCGGCAGGAAGCGGGGCGCTTCATTTCCATCCACTTGCGGCAGGAGGTTGCAGGCCCCTGAAAGCGACTGGATCAGGTCGTCATAGGCCGGCCGACCCGCATAGGGGCCTTCGGTTCCGAAACCAAGGCAGTGCACGTAGATGATGTCGGGCCTGATTGCCTTCACTTCTTCGAAAGTAAGGCCAAGACGCGCGACCGCGTCAGGGCGGATATTGTGAATGAAGATATCGCTCTTCTCAATCAGCGCGCGAACGGCTGCTTTGCCCTCGTCTGACTTCATATCCCAGTCCACGGAGCGCTTTCCGCGGTTGATGGTCAGATGGCAGGGGCCCATTCCGCGATTGTTTGCAGGTTTGCCGACTTGCCGGAACGTGTCGCCCGTCTTTGGCTCAAGCTTGATGACTTCCGCGCCCATGTCGGCCAGCGTCTGTGTGCAGTAGGGACCGAAGATCACGGTCGTCATGTCGGCGATGCGGACATCAGAAAGCAGGCTGGTGGCGGGCATGGGGGGACTCCAACGACTAGACGGCGCTCATTCTGCAAGCGAAGGGCGCTTCGTAAATGGTTTCGCGATCATAACGCTACGTCAAATATCCATTGGATCGCTGCTAGTTGGTCAGCCACACTGTGCTGCTTGACTTGCCGCTCAGCAGGCGTCACGCAGCCAGCCATGGCAAAGGTGAAAATCTGTGGCCTCCGCGATGAGGAAACGGTCCGTGGGACAGCGAGAGCTGGTGCCGACTGGGTTGGCTTCAATCTCATTCCGGCCAGCCCCAGATTTGTGGAGGACAATTTGCTTGAACTCCTGCTCGCCTCCGCGGATGCGGGCGTGCGTTCCGTTGTTCTCTTCGCGGACCCGACCCCTGAGGACCTGCGGCCTATAGCCGGGGCCGTGATGCCGGACGCTGTTCAACTGCACGGCAAAGAGACGCCGGAATTCGTGACGCAGATGCGCAGCGTGCTTCCGCCGTCAATCGAGGTGTGGAAAGTCATTGGTGCCGGCACGGCAGATGATCTGGCAAGGGCGGAAGATTTCAAAGCGGCGGATCGGCTGGTTGTCGATGCGAAACCACCTGAAGGAACTGCACAAACCGGTGGCCATGGCGTGACATTCGACTGGTCGATCCTAGATGGCTGGCATGCCCCAAAGCCTTGGTTCCTTGCGGGTGGTCTGACGCCTGAGAATGTCGGCGCTGCTATTGCTGCGACAGGAGCAGCTGCAGTCGATGTCTCCTCTGGAGTCGAGCGCGCGAGGGGCGTAAAGGATGAACAACTGATCCGCAGCTTCATTGCTGCCGCAAAGACCGTCTGACGGGAAAGCTAGATGAACAAGCTCAACACCTGGGACCAATGGCCGGACGAGAAGGGCCGCTTCGGCGAATTTGGTGGCCGCTACGTCGCCGAAACGCTCATGCCGCTCATCCTCGACCTTGAGGCTGAGTATCGCGCCGCCAAGCAGGACCCTGCGTTCAAGGCGCAGATGGACGACTTCTGGGAACATTATGTCGGCCGGCCATCTCCGCTTTATTTCGCTGAGCGGATAACCGAGCACTTTGGTGGTCCGAAGATCTATTTCAAACGCGACGAGCTCAACCACACAGGTTCGCACAAGATCAACAACTGCCTCGGTCAGGTGCTGCTCGCACTCCGTATGGGCAAGACGCGCATCATCGCTGAAACCGGTGCCGGACAACACGGCGTGGCGACGGCCACGGCCTGCGCACGTTTCGGCTTGCCCTGTACGGTATTCATGGGCGCCACCGATGTGGAACGCCAGAAACCGAACGTGTTCCGCATGAAGCTGCTCGGCGCAGAGATCGTTCCTGTGTCTTCAGGAACGGGCACGCTGAAGGATGCCATGAACGAGGCGCTACGTGACTGGGTCACCAACGTCCACGATACTTTCTACGTTATCGGTACTGCAGCGGGGCCGCACCCCTATCCGGAGATGGTTCGCGACTTCCAGTCGGTGATCGGCCGCGAGGCACGCGCCCAAATGCTGGAGCGCGAGGGCCGGTTGCCTGACGCAGTCATGGCTTGCATCGGTGGTGGATCGAACGCGATCGGGCTCTTCCATCCATTCATCCAGGATGAGGGCGTGCGCCTGATCGGTGTCGAGGCTTCCGGCCATGGTATTGAAACCGGCGAACATGCTGCTGCTCTGAATGGCGGCAAGCCCGGTATCCTGCACGGCAACAAGACCTATTTGCTGCAGACCGACGATGGCCAGATCATCGATGCGCACTCGATTTCTGCCGGACTGGATTATCCGGGTATTGGCCCCGAGCACGCATTCCTGCGCGACACTGGCCGGGCGGAATATCTGACCTGCACCGACAAGGAAGCACTCGAAGCATTCAAGCTTTGCACGCGACTGGAAGGCATCATTCCTGCGCTCGAGCCTGCACACGCGATCGCACGTCTGGGCGAAGTTTGCGAAAGCATGGACAAAGACCAGATTCTCGTGATGAATCTTTGTGGTCGCGGCGACAAGGATATCTTTTCCGTCGCCGAGCACTTGGGAATGGACATTTAAGACATGACCGAAGCCCTCCTCATCCGCGTCACCTGCCCGTCTAAAGATGTCGCGCAGAAAATTGCAGATGCGTGCGTCGAGCAGCGCATTGCTGCTTGTGCCAATATCGAAGGGCCCGTCACATCAACCTATCTCTGGAAGGGCGTTGTCGAACAGGCTTTCGAGCACGTGCTCTGGATGAAAACTGTTGTGACGTGCTGGAAAGCACTCGAATCGCTTGTGAACGATCTCCACCCCTATGACGTCCCGGCCATGGTCGCGATGCCGCTCAGCCATATGCCGGTACCGTTTGCCGCCTGGCTTGATGAGAATACGAAGGCGCCTGCTGAGTAATGCCCACACAACGAATTACGGACCGGTTTGAAAAGGTCCGCGCTGAAAACCGTTCTGCCCTCGTGACTTATATGATGGCGGGTGATCCGGATCTTGAAACAAGCTATCAGGCGCTTTGCGCGTTGAGGGACAATGGTGCCGACATCATCGAACTTGGTGCGCCGTTCACAGATCCGATGGCTGACGGTCCAGCTATTCAGATGGCGGGTCAGCGAAGCCTGAAGGCGGGCACCCGGCTGGTTGATGTCCTTTCGCTGGCAAAGCGCTTCCGCGAGGAAGATCAGGAAACGCCTCTGATCCTGATGGGATACGCCAATCCGGTCTTCCATATGGGGTTCGACACGTTCGCCGAATCAGCGGCTGAAGCTGGAATTGATGGGACGATCATCGTTGATCTTCCTCCGGAAGAAGATCACGCGCTTCGCGATGCATATGAGAAATATGGTCTTTCCGTCATTCGTCTCGCAACGCCGACGACGACCGACAAGCGCATCGCCAAGGTTGCGGAAGGGGCTTCTGGCTTCCTATATTATGTGGCGGTTGCCGGTGTAACTGGTGCAGGTTCGGCCGATCCGGAAGATATCCGGGAAGGGGTCGAGCGCGCCCGAAGCGTCTCCGGCTTGCCGGTCTGCGTCGGATTCGGCGTCCGCACCGGTGAACAGGCCGCCGCCATGGCAAGTATCGCTGACGGGGTTGTCGTCGGCTCGGCTTTCGTGGATCATGTGCGCTTGGCTCTTGAGTCAGGAGAAACCGGCAATATAGCCGGGCGTATGGGGGAGCTGGCCAAGGAGTTGTCGACAGCGCTCAAGGCGTCTGCTTCATAATTTAACAGTTTGGACCATTCAGGGAGTCCAGCGAAATGAATTGGCTCACGAACTTCCGCACTCCGGGTCTGAAGACTTTTCTGTCTTCGAAAAAAGACACGCCGGATAATCTCTGGGTGAAGTGCCCGAAAAGCGGCGAACTGGTTTACCGTTCCGATCTTGAGGAAAGCTGGTACGTCACACCCGCCGGTGCACACCTTCGCATCTCGCCGCGTCGTCGGTTCCGCCTCCTGTTCGATGAGGAGCGTTGGGAGCCACTGGCGCTTCCGCCCGTCGCCCAGGACCCGCTGAAGTTCAAGGATGACAAGCCTTATCCGTCCCGCCTGAAAGCGGCGAAGTCCAAGATTGCGGGCCGCGACAAGGAAGAAAGCCCGCAAGGCTCGCCGCCGATTTCGCAGGATGACTGCATGGCTGCTGCCTTTGGCCGTGTGAATGGCAAACCGACCGTCATTCTCGTGCAGGACTTTGCCTTCATGGGAGGTTCTCTCGGCATGGCGGCGGGTGAAGCGTTTATTGCGGCTGCCCAGATGGCCGTGGCCCGCAAGGCTGCTTTCGTTGTCTGCACTGCATCTGGCGGCGCCCGAATGCAGGAAGGCACGCTTTCATTGATGCAGATGCCGCGCACGACCCTGGCGATTTCCGAGGTTCGCGACGCTGGCCTGCCTTACATCGTGATCCTGACCGACCCGACTTCCGGCGGAGTTTCTGCTTCCTATGCCATGCTGGGTGATGTTCACCTTGCAGAGCCGGATGCGATGATTGCCTTCTCTGGCCCGCGCGTCATCGAACAGACCATTCGCGAAAAGCTTCCAGACGGCTTCCAGCGCTCGGAATTCCTCCGGGAAAAGGGCCAGGTTGATATCGTCGTCGATCGCCGCGAAATGAAGGACACGCTTGGCCGTATCCTGAAGCACCTCTTGCCGAAACGCGCCTCTGAAAGCGCTTCTCTCGGTCCGGTGAAGGCCCCATCTGCCGACGTTCCGGCGCCGAAAAAAGACAAGGCCAAAAAGGCTTGATCGACGCACAGCTTGGCGTCGAAACGGCGCTGAAACGGTTCGAGAAGTACAATCCGAACGACCGGATTCTTGCGCTCGATCGGCTGCTCGTTGTGCTCGAAACGCTGGGCAATCCTCATCTCAAGCTTCCCCCGGTCATTCACGTTGCCGGAACGAACGGAAAAGGCTCAACCGTGGCCTTTATCCGGGCGATGGCGGAAGCGGCGGGATTGAAAGTTCACACGTCAACTTCGCCGCATCTCGTTCGCTTCAATGAGCGGATCAGGCTGGCCGGGAAGCTGATTTCAGATGACTATCTCGTCTCCTGTCTTGAGCGGGTTGAAGCAGCTCTTCTGGGTCACCGGGAAATCACCCATTTCG
>JAYZBJ010000273.1:0-9713 GCA_036338795.1 Pseudomonadota bacterium
AGCCGCAAGCTGGTCTCGCACAAGCGGGAAATGTGTGCAGGCAAGAACAATCGTATCGAGCTTCTCACCGCCCTGCGCCTCGAAGAGCGGCTGCTGCGCAGCAGCAAACCCGGCCGCATCATGAGGTTCACCTGCCGCAAACGCTTCGGCCAGCTTCACCAGCTCAATGCTGCCATGAAGAATAACACTGACATCGCTGGCAAAATCGCGGATCAGGTCCGCGGTGTATTGCCTCCGGATTGTTCCAGGTGTCGCGAGAAGCCCGATCACACCGGTCCGGCTTTCGGCCGCCGCCGGCTTGATGGCGGGCACCGTTCCGATCACGGGGATGGACAGCCGTGCCCGCACCTGCTCAAGGGCGAGCGTGCTTGCTGTGTTGCAAGCGATCACGAAAACGTCGGGGCGAACCGCGTCGACAAGTTTCTCCGCAACGTCAGGAATGCGTTGCCGCAAGGCATCGTCCGACTTGTCGCCATAGGGAAAGAAACCAGTGTCAGCCGCGTAGTCCACGCAGATGTTGGGGGCACGCGCCATGATTTCGCGCGCGACCGTCAACCCTCCCATGCCGGAGTCAAAGACGAGCACTCGTCCTCCTTCCGGAACAGGGACGACGCGGCTGGACAAAGTATTCTCGCTCGTCATGGTCGATTGGCCTTTCGATATTCGACCATAAGATGCTTCGCACGCGGCGTTAATATGACGTCCACCAACCACTCGGCTTGTTGCGTTCGCGAAAGCGTCGTGCCTGCAAAAGCCACCGCGCTTGAAAACAGGCCGGAGACAGAGTATGTTGCGGTGCAGCATAGCGCAAAGGAGCGCCTTCGATGACCACTGCAGAAGCTAAACTCAACCCGATTGATCTCTGGTCCGAGTCCCTTGCCGCATGGACTGATCTCAGCCGCAGCGCCAGCGAGGCCTGGCTGGAAACCATGCTGTCGATGCACCCCGATTCGGAGAAAACAACGTCAGAAGACCTGACACGTGACCTGTTCCGCAAGCTGGCCGACCTCAATCTGCAGCATTGGGAAAACACGGCGAAGGTGCTGGAATCCATGCCGAGCTGGATGCGTTGGCCGCAAACCGTCCCGGGCGGTGTTGTGACGGACTGGTTTGACCAGGTGCGCCGCAATGGCCCGCAATTCGCCATGCCGGACCTGTTCGATGTCACGCGTTTCATGCCCGAGACGGTTGCCGACACGTTGCGCCGTCCGCTTGGGATCGAGACACCGGAAGGCGACGCTGACGACCTGACCCGGATCAAGGGGATCGGTCCGAAATTGTCAAAGACGCTGAATGATCTCGGTATCTACCACTTCCGGCAAATCGCCGCGTGGGAAGACGCCGAAGCAAAATGGGTCGACGATTTCCTCGCTTTCAAGGGCCGCGTCGCCCGCGAGCAATGGATCGAACAGGCCCAGAAGTTCATGTCCAACGGACAGCTGCACTAAGCGCTCTGCCAGACAATCACACCATGAGGGCCGGCCGATACACCGGCCCTTTTCTTTTGGATCAGCCGAGCACTTCGTAGAGATCGGTTCGCCGGTCCCGGAAGAACCCCCAGGCTGCACGATGACGGTTCAGGAATTCGAGGTCGAATTCTGCCGTGATCACCCCTTCCTCGTCCCGGCCGAGATCTGCAACAATTTCACCAGCGTGATCGGCGATGAAGCTGGTGCCGTAGAAAATCTGCCCTTCTTCATCGCCGGTGCGGTTGGCCGCGACGACCGGAATGACGTTCGCTACAGCGTGGCCCTGCATCGCCCTGCGCCAGCGGGCTGCCGTGTCCAGGGAATCATCATGAGGCTCTGAGCCGATTGCCGTCGGGTAGAACAGAATATCGGCGCCCATCAGCGTCATCGCACGCGCCGCTTCCGGAAACCATTGATCCCAACATATACCAACGCCGATTGTGCCTTTCATCGTTTCCCAGACTCGGAAACCTGTATTGCCGGGGCGGAAGTAGAACTTCTCCATATAGCCCGGCCCGTCGGGAATGTGGCTCTTGCGGTACACGCCCAGCGGCGTCCCATCTGCGTCAATGATAACGATGGAATTATAATATTCAGGCCCATCCTTCTCATAGATCGAGACCGGGATCACGACTCCGAGCTCCCTGGCGAGATCACCAAGTTGAACGACAGCTGGATGTTCTGCCCAGGGATAGGCAGTGGCGAAGAATTTCTCGTCCTGCACTTTGCAGAAATAATGATCGCAGAAGAGTTCCGACGGCAGGATTATCTCCGCTCCCTTGGCGGCCGCCTCCCGGATGAGGTTGCTCACCTTGTCGATATTGGCCTGCATGTCCTGGCTAAGCGTCGCTTGAATGGCGGCGACTTTGAGAGTGCGGCTCATGAGGAAACTCCTTCAATTTCGGGCACCTGCTGAGTCATGCAGTGAAAGCTGCCGCCTCCGGTGAGAATGTGATTTGCGCGCAGTGCGATGACTTCATGCTCAGGCATCAGGGCCTGAAGCTCTGCGAGGGCGCGCTTTGAGTGCTCATCCTCGTAAATAGGAAGGATGACCCGCCCGTTCGAGATCAGGAAGTTCATATGACTTGCTGGCACCGGCTCGCCATCCTCGTCCTCGACCCGGCCCGGCGACGGAATGGTCGACACTTTTAATTCTGCGCCATGCAGCTCACGTTCGATGGCGCGCAGGATCTGCGCATTGGGATCGTCATCGCCGGATGGCGTCTGGCAGAGCACATGCCCCGGCCCGATGAAGCGGGCAATATTGTCGACATGACCATCCGTGTGGTCGCCCAACAGGCCGTCGCCGAGCCAGATGACGCGGTCGACATTAAATGTTTCACGCAGGCGCGCCTCTGCCACGTCCTGAGTCCAGCCTTGGTTGCGGTTGGGGTTCAATACGCACTGGCGCGTTGTGATGAGATTGCCTTCGCCATCCTGTTCGACAGCGCCTCCCTCGAGCACGAAATCGAGCCGTTTCAGCGGATGTCCTTCGAGCCTTGCAATCGCGCCTGCTGTTTCTGTGTCGCCTTCCAACTGGTATTTCCCGCCCCAGCCATTGAAGGTGAAGCCAAGGCCCTCAAGGCGGTTCAGATATTTGACGAAGACCGGGCCAATATCACGCAGCCAGATGTCGCCCATCGGCGCTTCGAAATACTCCGCCCTGTCGCCGATCAGCTCCTCCGCTTCAGCGCGCGAATGCGCAGCTCCGATGACCAGTTTCACTTTCACCACCGGCGAAAGGGCTTTGACGAGGTCCGCGATTTCGCGCTGTGCACCCTTATAGTCTTCAGCCCACGCATCGCGCAGGTGTGGCCAGCCGACCCAGACGGAGGATTGCCGCGCCCATTCGGGCGGCGTGAAGGCGATGGTTGTATCTGTCATGAGCCGCGACTTGCCATAGATGCCAAAAAAGAGAAAGGGCGGCCCACACGGAGCCGCCCTTCCAGACTTGTTCATTTGAACCGAGCTTAGAACTCGTACTTCGCACCGAAGCGAACGGACCAGACAGAAAGACCGAGCACTTTGCGCTCTGCTTCCGCTGGGTTGAAGCCGGAGTACACGTACTGGCCCTGGTCGTTGATCGTTGCGGAAACGATCTCCGTGTCCTGCGGGAAGGAGGCCTGATAATAGGTCCCCCAATCCTTGCTCAGGAAGTTGCCGACATTTTCCATGACCATGAAGACAGAGGTCTCGTGGCCCGGAAGGGCGCCCGGAAGCTCCTGCTCAAGCCGCAGGTCGAAGCGGTTGTTCCACTGGCCTTCCGACTGGTTACGCGACGCGATCGAACCGCGGCTCAGATCGAAACGGTTGGTGTAGCGGAAGAAAGCGTCCCAATCGATGTCCGAAGCAGCGTAGTCGATAAGCGGGTCGGTGGAACCGTCGGTCGGTACGTAGATGAGCGAGCGGCCGAAGGTGTCGTCACCGAACGGCGAAGCGCCGGAGTAGGTGAATGAGAACGGACGAGCCTGGAACATCTGGCCGAAGACCGTCGCGCGGGTTGCGTACTCGCCAAAGAATTCCTTCTCCCAGGAGATACGGCCCGTGATGCGATGTGGGATCTCGTAGTTCGAAGTCGCCACGCCTGGGTTGTTGGGATCAACAACCGAGATGTTCGACCAGTTCGAGAAGGCCACAGACGACGTCATTGGGTTTACATCTTCGGAGTCGACATATGCGTAACCGAGGTTCCAGTCGATGCGGCTGTTGTCAGGGAACTCGAAGCTGTTGCTCACGCCGAGTGAGGCAATGAAGCTACCGCCCTCGTCAGAGTTGGTCAGCATGAAGTCCGAAGCGTCTTCGTCGTAGATTGGACGACCGTCCGGAGCCGTGCCAACTTGCGTCAGCGAAATGGCTTCGACGCGGGCTGCGTTGTTAACTTCGGTGAAGAGGAAGTCGCCGTTCACAACATAGCCAGAGCCGATGACTGGAGCGTCGAGGTCATAGGTGAAACCAAGAGCCAGCTTCCAGTCCGACGGGATTTCGAAGTCCGGATCCAACGCGTTCGCCGGACCGCTGACCGATGCAGCTGCGACTTCGTCGAACATTTCCTGCGGAACACCGAAGATCGGCGTACCGGCACCGGTCTCATCAGCAGCAACCGGATTGGCGAACAGGTCGTAATTGAAGCGGTTCGCTTCATACAGCGTGACGCCGTTGTTGGAGTAGTTGTTCGAAATCCAGACGTTCGGGTTTCCGCCTGAGTAGAGACCGAAACCACCGCGGAGCGACAGATTCGGCTTGTAATCCCAGTTGAAGCCAACACGCGGCATCAGGAGGTCCTTGCCGTCCAGCGTCTCGTCGTTGCCGAAGCCGTAACGGTCCTGGAAAGCCTGGTTGAAGCGCGGCTTGGAGTCCGACGTGTAGAAGTCGTAACGCAGGCCAGCCGTGACGGTCAGGCCGTTCGGGCCAGTCCACTCGTCCTGGGCGTAAAGCGTGTTGACTTCGTATTGGAAGGAAGCAGCGCCATCGTCGACATTGTTCGTGCCGGCAGCGTTCTCATAGATCACGCGGCTGGCAATACCATTGCGGAAATCGTCGATCGACGAGAAACGGAACTCGCCTTCAGCTTCCTGAACGAAGAGGTTGAACACATCATATTCGAGACGCTCACCACCGAAGGTGAAGTTGTGATCACCAACCGTATAGCGGCCCAGGGCTTTGTAGTTGGCAACCGTGTAGTTCAGCTGGTTTGCGTGACGGGAGTCGTCAGCACCAAGGTAGATGGTGTTCCGCTGGTTGGTGCCGTCAACGTCAAGAACGTTGGCATCCGTGATCTGGACCTCACCGAAGTCGGTACCGCCAACGGAAGCCTGCGTGAACACAACGTCGTTGTAGGAATAACGAAGCTCGGTTGAGAAGTTGTCCGTCCAGTCAGAGAAGAGCTGGCCAGAGTAAGCCTTGAGCTCCGCACCGCGGTTATAGAGGTGGTTCGAGAATTCAAACTCGTTGTCGTCACCGTCAGACTGCGTGAGGCTGAAGCCTTCATTGTAGTTGTAGGTGACCGATGCGCGGTGGTTGTTCGTGATGTTCCAGTCGAGACGGATCAGGTACTTCTCGTCTTCGGTACCTTCCGAAGTCGGAATGCCGCCCGGATTATAACCGTAGACGTTCTGGGCAATATCCAGAATCTCGTCGAACTCGGCTTGGGTGAAGCCATCAACGACGGAACCAGCCAGGCCGGAACCTTCCGGGACGCGGTCGATGCTTGCGCCTGGGCCTTCAAACTTTTCGTAGGCACCGAAGAAGAAGAGGCGGTCTTTCAGGATCGGGCCGCCAAGGGTGAAGCCGTAGCGCTTTTCCTCAAACGGAGCGACTGAGTAATCGTCGCCTTCGCTGGTGTCGCCGACCAGGCTGTCATCGCCGTAGTCATAGAAAGCTGAACCGTGGAATTCGTTGGTGCCGGACTTGGTAACAGCGTTGATGTTACAAGCGGTGAACGATCCATACTCGACGTCGAACGGAGCGAGCTCGACAGACACGTTCTGGATGGCATCGAACGGGAACGGCATTTGCTGCGTCGGGTAGCCGTTCGAGTTGAGACCGAAGCCGTCGTTCAGGCCGATACCGTCAACCGTCAGTGAGTTGAAGCGCGGGTGGGCGCCAGCACACTGGATCGAGTCGTTGAAGGACTCATCAAGGTAAACACGCGGATCAAGACGGACGATGTCCTTCAGGTCGCGGTTGATCGCTGGCGCGTTCTGAATGTCAGCGAGCGAGAACGTCGCCGATGGACCGATTGCCGTCTGGACCAGGCCGCCGGAAGTAGCGGAAACGGTGACAACGTCCATGCGAGCTTCAGAGTCGTCGCTAGCATCAGCGACGTTTGCGAAAGCAAGCGTCAGGTTGGAGACTTCACCAAGCTGCAGGTTGATGTCCGTGACGCGGGTCGTCTGGAAACCGTCTGCAGAAATTTCTACCGAGTAAGGACCGCCAACTTGCAGGCCGCGCGAAGAGAACTGACCGGTTGCGCTGGTGGTGGACAGGCTGGTTGCGCCGGTACGCGTATCGGTCACGCGAACGGTTGCACCCGGGACGGCATCACCTTCAGGCGTGACGACTTGGCCGCGAATGCCGGCAGACGTGACCTGCGCCTGGGCAGGTGCGACGATGGCTGCGGTTGCCATGATGGCTGCAGCGACACCGGAATAAAGCTTCCAGTTGGACATGAAGAACCCCTCTTCGGTTGGACGGCCCCGGCCACACAATCCTTTGCCAGAGCAATTGACCGGGCGTTTATTTTCGTCCTGTGACACTTCCATGACACATACGTAACGCTTTCGTGCAGCGCAGCATTCCCCGAAAAACCCTTGCAAAAAAGCAACACCCGCTGTGCGGGGCTGGTCAAAGCCGGTTGCGCACGCTAGCAGCAATCGAAATGGTAAACGCCGTCGATAAAAGCGCCGAAGCGGCCCGCCTTACAGCCCTGATTCTCTTGGGGCTTCTGGTTGTACGGGTCGCCTGTGTCCTTCTCACCCCGCTGGAACTCTATGCAGACGAAGCCCAGTACTGGCGGTGGGGACAGACGCTGGAATGGGGTTATTACTCAAAACCGCCCCTGATTGCGTGGGTGATCCATACGAGCACCGCGACCTTCGGCGATTCGGCATGGGCGGTGCGCCTTCCAGCACCTTTGCTGCACACGTTGGCTGCCTGGTGCCTCTTCCTGCTCGGACGAAACATGGCTGGCCCGAAGGTCGGCCTGATGGCGGCTGTCGGATACGCGCTCATGCCGGCTGTATTCCTGTCATCGACAGTGCTGTCGACGGACGGCGTCCTGATGCCGATCTGGGCTTTGGCTCTATGGCTCGCCTGGCGGGTCCGGCAGGGCGATGCCGGATGGTTGGGCTATGGCGTGCTCGGCCTCGCCATTGGCGCAGGATTTCTCGCGAAATATGCGATGCTCTATTTCGCAATCGGCATAGTGCTGGTTGCGCTTCTCGATGCGCCTTCACGGCGCAACCTGTTGTCACTCAAAACCGGGCTGACAGCCCTGCTCGCGCTCGCCGTCATCTCACCGCACCTGTTCTGGAACGCCCAGAATGACTTCGCCACGGTGGGCCACACGGTCGACAACGCCAATCTCGGCGGTGAGCTTTTCAATCCTGAGAATGCGTTCAAATTCCTCGCCGATCAGATGGGCGTGTTCGGACCGATCAGCTTCCTCGGCCTGGTTGGCGGACTGGTCTTCATGCGCCGCTCGGTGTCCGGAGAGGCTGCGAAACGGGAAATATGGCTCGCCTGTTTCATCGTCCCTGTATTGGTCATCATCCTTGGCCAGTCTGTTCTCTCCCGCGCCCACGCAAACTGGGCAGCAACGGCCTATCCTGCAGCATCCGTGCTGATCGCGCTGATCTTCCTGCGGGCACGGCCGAACCGTGCCTTGTGGTTCTGGATTGCAGGACTGACCTTCTTCGGCAGCCTTCTTATTCCCGACTTTACCCTTCTGGTGCGCATCTGCCTCGGCCTCGCCTTCGCGAGCGCCATTCTTGGCGCGGCCTTCCTGTCGCGCTTCAAGCCTGAAGGGTTGTTCTGGACCGGCCTTGGCATTCACACCGCTCTCGGTGTGTTCACCATGACGGCGATGGTTTTTGTAAATGCACTGGCCAGTCCGCTCGGTCTCGACAATGCGTTCAAGCGGACACGCGGTTGGGACGACATCTCCGATCAGCTCGTCAAATTCATCGACACGGGAGCCGAGCCGACCGCCGTTCTCGTTGATGAGCGGGAAATCTGGCACGGCCTCGACTTCTACCTGAAAGACAGGGTCGACGCCCCTCTGCTGCTCTGGCGCTACAATGAGGGGGCTCACAGCTTCGCCGAGCAGAGACCCCTCACGGACGATCTGGATGATAATGTGCTGGTCGCGAGTTACCGACCGAACCGCAGGCCGGCCATTGCCGCTGA
The DNA here is from genome assembly GCA_036338795.1 of Pseudomonadota bacterium. GTDB lineage: Bacteria > Pseudomonadota > Alphaproteobacteria > Caulobacterales > Hyphomonadaceae > Henriciella. Next base: position 8,376 of record JAYZBJ010000273.1, read on the forward strand.
CTTCGCGAGTTTCGAGAAGGTCGGGCAAGTCAGCGTTGACCTGGGAGAACGGTCCAATGGCTGCCCTATCAGCAGGACCCTCGTGCTTTACAAGGCGTCAGGCTTCAGCCCGCTAGAGCGGAACCAGGAATGGGTCGACCGTTTCGACGATCAGACGATGGACGCTCCTCCACCCTGCCCGGCCAGAAAAGAAGACAGCTAGGGATTGCCTCCCCCCCACCGGGGCTCTTGCTGAATACACACTTGCCCAAAGGCCTGTCAGGCTGCACATCCCAGAAGATGAGTTCCCTCAAGGCCGTTCTCGGGCCGACCAACACAGGCAAGACGCACTACGCCATTGAGCGGATGATGGGTCACAGCACCGGCATGATCGGTTTGCCGCTGCGGCTGCTTGCGCGCGAGGTCTATGATCGCGTGGTCAAGGCCAAGGGCGAGAAAGCGGTTGCGCTGATTACCGGTGAGGAGCGGATCGAACCGCCGAACGCGCGCTACTGGATCTGCACTGTGGAATCCATGCCGGTTCAAAAACGGGTGGAATTCCTGGCGATCGACGAGATCCAGCTCGCAGAAGACGACGATCGCGGCCATGTGTTTACCGACAGGATCCTCAAGGCGCGCGGCACAGCCGAAACGCTTCTTCTGGGCGCCGAAACCATGCGCGGCGCGCTGCGGGAATTGAATCTCGATGTTGAAGCGACCACGCGTGAGCGATTTTCGGAGCTTCACTATGCCGGACCGACCAAGATCACGAAGCTGCCAAAGCGGTCCGCGATCGTGGCTTTCTCGACTGAACAGGTCTACGCAATCGGTGAGCTGCTGCGTCGACAGAAGGGCGGCTCTGCGATCGTCATGGGCGCTCTCAGCCCACGGACACGCAATGCGCAGGTCGCTCTCTATCAATCCGGCGAGGTCGACTATCTTGTCGCCACCGACGCGATTGGCATGGGCCTCAACCTGGACGTTGACCGCATTGCGTTCGCCGCGCGATCGAAATTTGACGGGCGCCGCCATCGTTGGCTGTCGGCAGCCGAGGCCGGGCAGATTGCAGGGCGGGCCGGGCGCTTCCGAACCGATGGAGAGTTCGGTGAAACCAGCGACTGCCCACCCTTTGAAGAGGAAATGGTCGAGGCGATCGAAAACCATCGCTTCGACCCCGTCGATGAGCTGCAGTGGCGCAATTCAGATCTCGATTACCGCTCGATCAAGACACTGATCGCCAGCCTGGCGCGTCCGTCCGGACATCCTGTGCTTCGCCAGAATCCACATGCGCTTGATGAATGGGTGCTTCGCCGCATGGCAGAAGATGCTGGCATCGGGCCGGACATTCGCGGCGAACGG
>JAYZBJ010000274.1:0-8967 GCA_036338795.1 Pseudomonadota bacterium
TGTCCATCTGGTAGCGGTTGGAAACGAGGTAATCGAGCGCCTCTTCACGATCGAAATTCCCGGTTTCCTTGTTCAGCATGTAGGTCTCGACGCGGCGGTCACCGTCGGCGGCCGTTTCGACACCTTGTTTTACCAGAACGCTGCCATCGCGCGGATTCGTGAAGGCGATGCTCTGACGGCCAGCATCATTGTACAGGAACGTCTTCTCGTTCGTGCGCATATTGACGCGATAGTATTCGGTCTCGCCGCTGCTGATATTGTTGTAGCGGACGATCACCTGGTCTTCCTCCAGCGGAAGACCGTTCACAATTGCAGTCGTATTATTGATCGCACGGCACTGTTCCAGCTGCTTGTTGGCAAGCCGTTCGGTGCCCAGTCCTGCAATCCCTTCATCAAGGTCTGTCAGGTCACTCGAGCCGACATATACCTTGGTGACAAACGTCTTGGTGGCGCCGAACCCACCGCCTTCAGTGCAGAAGGTCTGACCGGTCCACGCCTGGCGACCAACTGCGAACACCTTGTCACCCGGAAGTGACTGGATGCCAGCGAAGCGCATCTTGCGGTTGGGCGGGGTGATACGGCTTGGCGCAATCGGCTTGGACGTATCAATCTCGTCAGGAAGGTCCCAGGCTGCGAGGGCCAGATTTTCATTGTCGGCGCCGGGCGCAGCAATCAGGCCGACGAGGTAGGTGCCGTCTTCCGACATGTCGACACTGGAAATATTCGGCTCCAGCGCAATGTCGTCGACAGACAACGGTTCACTTACTGCCGGGACCGCCATCATTAGCGCTCCACCCAGCAATACTCCAAGCTTCTTCATATGCGCTTGCCTCCTCCATTACAGGTCAGACATCAACCTTCCCGATTGAAATGCTATCGTCAATCCGGGCGTGCAGAGGGCAAGGATTACCTCGTTTTTCCAAGACTTCAGGCACAGCGTACTTAAATCGTAGCGGAAATGTCACACTGTGGCGACACTTTGACGATCGCTACACTAAGGGTTTGCGGATTTGTAATCAGCTGTGCATGCATGTTGCAATTCCGGCACTCAGGGCGGGAATTTGGAATCTATCCAGAATTTTGAAGGGGTATCAATGTCAAAGAAACTTGACCTTCGGTATTTTGCGCTGGGCACTGTCGCCTACGGTGCGCTCGCCTTTAATGGCGCCGCATTCGCGCAAACGGCCGAAACAGATCAGGACGAGCCGGTCATCACGACCGAGGAAGAATCTGACGAGCAAGAGTCTCGCCAGCAGAAAGTCGTTGTGACGGGTTCGCTGCTTCGTCGTGACGAGTACAGCTCGACGTCGCCAATCCAGGTTATCACTGCCGAAACGGCTACCGCCGAAGGCTTGATCGACGCTGCTGACATCATCCAGTCGCAATCTGTTGCTTCCGGTTCGACCCAGATCAACGGCAATTTCGGTGGCTTCGTTGTTGAAGGCGGTACCGGCGTTAACACCGTTTCGCTTCGCGGCCTCGGCGCCCAGCGTACGCTGGTCGTGTTCAACGGCCGTCGCCTCGGCCCATCGGGCGTTCAGGGCCAGGTCGGCGCAGTTGACCTTAACGTCATCCCGACTTCCGCTGTCCAGCGTGTCGAGATCCTGAAGGACGGCGCTTCGTCCATCTACGGTTCTGACGCTGTTGCAGGTGTGGTCAACGTCATCACCCGTCGTTCGCTCGACCGTCCGGAACTCAATGTTTCGGTCAACGTCCCTTACGAGGGCGGCGGTGAGCAAATCTCCGTTGACGGTGCTTACGGCTTCAACTTCGACCGCGGTAGCGCAGTCGTTTCTGCTTCCTGGCAGAAGCTTGAAGACCTCTCGCTCGCTGACCGCGATGCATTCAGCTGCTCGCAGGACTACTTCTACGACGAGAAGAACGGCACCCGTGCCGACATCATCGACCCGACGACCGGCACCTACAAGTGCTTCAACACGCTCGTGAACGTTTATGACGATTCGAACGGCGGCCGTCGCTGGATCTTCGATCCGGCTCTTGGCGACTTCCGTCCGCGCGGCTCCACGGGCAACGACCCGCTGGCTGAAACGCCATACACCGACCCGCGTCACCTGCAGAGCGACGTCATCCCGGAAACCGAGCGTCTGTCGCTCTTTGCAACCGCCGACTACAATCTCGGCTTTGCTGAGTTCTTCGGTGACTTCCTCTACACGAACCGTCAAACCGAAGTGACCGGCACCCGCCAGTTCTTCCCGTGGATCTCGCCGGCTGACCCGACGACCCCAACGGGTGTTGGCTTTGCACGTCCGATCACCCTGTTCCCGTCGAGCGCGGAAGCAGAAATCGATTACTACTCGGCCACCGCTGGCCTGCGTGGTGATTTCGGTGCAAACACCGGCTTCCTGAGCGACTGGACCTGGGAAACGGCTGCGGTCTACTCCTACTCGGACGCATCCTACAGCCGTGACACCATCCCGCTGAACCGGGTTGTTGACCCGATCCGCGGCGGCGGTGCCATCAACGTTGCTGATGGTTCTGGCGGCTTCAACTGCCTCTACATCGAGGATGAAGACTTCGCTCAGAACGGCCTCGGCGGCACCTACGTGCCTTGCCCGGTCAACATCGACTACTTCACCAACGACTTTGTCTTCGGCAACCTGTCCGCAGACGAAGCAGCCTTCCTGCAGAGAACCGACTCCGGCACGACCACCTATGACCAGCTCACGCTGTCTGGTGTTGTCACCGGCTCGCTCTTCTCCCTGCCGGCAGGCGACGTTGGCCTGGCTCTCGGTGTCGAGTACCGTGACTACGAACTCGATGACCAGCCTGGCTTCTACTCCCGCAACAACATGCAGTGGGGCCTGATCTCTGCTGGCCAGACGGCTGGTACGGATAACGTCATCGAAGCATTCGGCGAAGTTGAAATCCCGATCCTTGCAGGTCTTCCGTTCGCTGAAGAGCTGTCGGTCAACTTCTCTGGTCGTGTTTTCGAGTACGACTCCTACGGCTCTGACTCGGTCTACAAGGCTGGCCTGAACTATCAGATCACCCCGGAAGTCCGCGTTCGCAGCACCTTCGGTACGTCCTACCGTACCCCGGCACTGTATGAGCTGTTCCTCGGCAACCAGACTTCGTTCCTCGCACAGGACGCAGTCGATCCGTGTGACTTCTCTGATCCGCTGGATCCGCCGGCAAACGCCAACATCCGTCAGAACTGTCTGACGCAGGTTCCGGGCGACTACACACCGTTCGGCTCCTCCGCGACCATCACCACGGGTGGCGGCGCTGGCGTTCTGGACGCAGAGACCTCGGAAGCCATGACGGTTGGTGCGATCTTCACGCCGACCTTCGCCAACCTGTCGATTGCCGTCGATTACTTCGAAATCGAAGTGAACGACCAGATCGCCCAGCTTGGTGCAGGCTCCATCGTTTCGGGTTGCTACGCTTCGGAAAACTTCCCGAACGATCCGCTCTGCTCGCTGTTCACGCGTGAACTCGATCCGAATAGCCCGAACTACCTGATGATCACGGACGTCAACGACAGCTACGTGAACATCAACAGCCAGACCAACCGCGGTCTCGACCTCACGGCTCGCTACGAGCATGAGTTCGACTTCGGTGACCTGATCTTCGACCTCCAGGGTACCTGGACCTTCGAAGACGCGTTCCTGCTGTTCGGTGGTGAAGACTTCTCGACGACCGAGAACAACGGCACGATCGGTGATCCGGACTTCACGGCAAACGCCCGTCTCCAGTTCGTTCGTGGCGATTACACGTTCAACTGGTTCACGGACTTCGTTAGCCGCACGTCCAACGACGAAGTTCTCGGCGGTTCGCTCAACAGCGCCGGCCAGTACTTCAAGCAGTACACCGAGCCGTACTTCCTGCACGGCGTCTCCGCTCAGTATCGCGGCGACGACTGGCGTCTGACCCTCGGCATGAGCAACATCTTTGATGAAGCTCCGCCGTACGTATCTGACGGTGCAGCAACCCGCCGCGGCAACGCTCCGCTGGTTGGTACGCAGTACGACTATCGTGGCCGCGCGGCATTCGCCCGCATCCAGAAGTCCTTCTAAGGTCTTCCACGATAAGAACGAGAAAGGCGGGCCCCTTGGGTCCGCCTTTTTTCTTGCCGAGTGTTCAGGGCTGGTGGCCGCGTCTTGGGCTTCGATCGCCGAACCACCACAGCGTGGCCGCGGTCGCCGCAAAGGTTGCCGTCTCGGTAATTGCGGCACGTTCGCCGTCGCTCGCACCCAGCCAGATGCCGGCCGCGATCATCCAGAGCAGCAGCGTCAGTACTGGCCGCGTCAGGCCACGCACCGCGTTGACCCAGGCATAACTCTCGCCGATCGCCGCTTCGGCCTGCAGGGAAGCTGATAGGCCGGCCCACTGCCCTGCTGTCTCGGCCAGCGCCAGATCGCCTTCGGTCTCTTCTGCTCGCGCCGCTCGCTGCAGCTCCAGCAACCTCGTTTCATGCTGCCACCGGGCACGTTCGTGCGCTTGCGTCTGGCGTGCCTCGAAGAAGCCGGCAAAGCGGCCAAGCGCTGTCCCGATCAGGCCGAACACACCGCCGCCTGCCGCACTCGCGGCCAGTCCTACTATCTCGTCCAAAGTCTCTCGCTCCCTGTGTAGAACCAGCGCGCAGGCCGCGCCCGCCTGTCGATATGGAGGAAGGTGCTGGCAAGGCCACGCCCGGTGAAACCAGCCGCTTCAGCGGCCTCGAGCAGGGCGAAACGGTCATGGCCGGACAGGCTCACATCCGCCGCGACCTGCTTGTGCCGCGAGAGCGGCGCGCCGCCGACCGCCGCATTCCACCCCGCACACCTGTGACCGGAGTTTATGACCAGCGGCGCGCGGACCTTCGCCCGCATCCGCTCCAGCCCATCGAGAAATGCCGGATCATGCCAATACTCACCGCTGCAGAACCGACCGCCACATCTGCAGGCCAGTTCCGCGATACAGAAATGAGGCCAGCGCCAGCGCGACGACAGCGCCTGCACGGCCGCTCGTTTGGATTGATACAGCACCACGATCCTCCTGTGACGGAGGAGAATGTGACTGGTGCATCAAAGGGGCGGAATATCCGCTCGGTCTTTTCTCTTTTATTGTTTGAAGTCCGAGACTTGGCACGTCTTCCGCATGCGGAATATTGACGTTGCGGGCAGTTTGACCAGCGCGAGTGTGCTAGCCCTCCAGATCCATCGAGGCCGCGCAGGAGCGAAGCAGCGACAGCCTCCTCTCGTCAAAAACGCCAAAGGCGTTCGGCTCGACGCGCGGCCTCGGGGTCTGGTCGAAAAAGGCGGTGCGCACCAGCTTCGAGAGACGGACAACTTCGCGGGCATCGTCTGCCAACTCTTGGGCGACAGCCGCTTTTCCATCCTCGCCTTCCGCCTTGAAGCCGGCAGACTTTGCTTCCTGGAACTGAGCCGTGCTGTCGGCATGGTCTTCGGCGTGAAGCGCAAAGGCGCCGCAGGTTGATGCTGGATAGACCATCTCCTCAATTACCGGAGCGGTCCTGCAGCGTTGCAGCGACGCCATATACGCCTGCTTTTCCGCCGCATCGTTGTTGAAAACAACGTTGAAGATGGCCTGGCTCGCCGCCGTCCGGTCTTCCGCAAGCGTGTCCGCATCTCCAGACAGGAGCCGCACATGCACTGTCCAAGCGCCGAGAAGAGACCTCGCTTCAGCTTCGGCCGCATGGCCCGGCGGTAGCTGGCGCGCTGACATCGCGACGAACTGTTCGCATTCGATGGCATCTTTCAGCTCATCGCCAAAGGCGGATGACGCGATGATCGCCGAGGCGGCAACCGCCAGAGAAAGTTTGAAAAAGCGGTGCTGCATTCGCCATCCCCTATTCAGTGTTCACCAGTTGCGGTGCACGCTGACCGGAGCGTCAACACGCCGTCCCCCGCATCCCGATCAGGATGCGGGTTCGTGCGGGAAAACAAGTGAATTCCTTGATCTTGCGCGGGCTTAGCCGATGCCGTGGACAGCCGCCTGACGAGCCTTGGCAACATCCGGCGTGAACCCCTTGCGCTGCTGAAGTGCCGCAATCGCCTCTTCATATTCCTTAGCAAGGCGATCAACATATTCAGCGGTCGGCATACGCTTGTCGATGCCGCCGATGCCCTGACCGCAGCCCCAGATATCCTTCCAGGCCTTGGACTTCTGATTGCCGCCCGAGCCGAAGTTCATCTTGCTCGGATCACTTTCAGGCAGGTCGTTCGGATCGAGGCCGGCGGCCGCGATGGACGGGGCAAGATAGTTGCCGTGCACGCCGGTGAAGAGGTTGGAGTAGACGATGTCGCCAGCCTGGGAGTCGACGATCATGTCCTTGTAGCCATCAACGGCGCGCGCTTCGTCACACGAGATGAAGGCCGAGCCCATATAGGCAAAGTCAGCGCCCATGGCCTGCGCGGCAGCAATTGCGCCACCATGCGAAATCGACCCTGACAGCGCGAGCGGGCCGTCGAAAAACTGGCGGATCTCCTGCGTCAGTGCGAACGGCGACAGCGTGCCCGCATGGCCGCCTGCGCCGGTGCAGACCGCGACGAGGCCGTCAGCGCCTTTTTCCAGTGCCTTGTGCGCGAACACGACGTTGATGATGTCGTGCATGACGATGCCACCATAGGAATGGATCGCATCATTCACTTCCTGACGGGCGCCAAGCGAAGTGATCACAAGCGGCACCTTGTATTTCACGCAAAGCTCAAGGTCTTCCTCAAGGCGGTTATTCGTCTTGTGGACGATCTGGTTGACCGCAAACGGCGCGGCCGGGCGATCGGGATTGGCCTTGTTGTAGCTGTCGAGCTCGGACGTGATCTGGTCGAGCCACTCATCAAGCTGGCTGAGCGGGCGCGCGTTCAGCGACGGAAAGGAGCCGACCACACCAGCCTTGCACTGGGCCAGGACAAGCTCAGGTCCGGAAATGATGAAGAGTGGAGACCCGATGACGGGAAGGCGCAAATTCTGGAGCACTGGCGGCACGGACATGATGGGTCATCCCTCTGAATGTAATTCCTCGTTCTGCCTAGGTAGCGGTCGAGTCGCAACGGACAAGACATGACGTTGGGGGAAAGCTGCCCGCCGACATTTGCCCGTTCGCCCGCACCGCTGCATCATCGGGGCTAGCGCCGGGACATGACGAAAGGCGTCGGCAAGGGAGGATACTCATGGACATGGAAGACAAGGTGGTCGTGATCACCGGTGGCGCGACGGGGATCGGATTTGCACTGGCCAAGCAGTTTGGCGCAGAAGGCGCGAAGATCATCATTGCTGAGCCGCGCAAGGCCCGGCTGGAGAAGGCGTGCGACGCGCTCGGACAGCTCGGCATCGATGCGCGGTGGACGATCTGCGATGTCGCCAAACTCGAGGACGTCGAGGCGCTGGCTGACTTTGCCTGGCAGCAGCATGGCCAGTGCGACGTTCTCATCAACAATGCGGGCATTGGCTCTCGCGAGAAGCGCCTGCCGGATGTGCCGATGGAAGAAGCCCATCGCATCATGGATGTTAATTTCTGGGGCGTCTGGCATGGCTGCCGCGTTTTTGGAAACCGGATGAAGGCGCAGGGCACGCCCGCCATGATCTACAATACGGGCTCGGAAAATTCCTTCTTCTGCGCGACGACGGCTGCCGCCTATATCGCGTCGAAACATGCCGTGCTCGGCCTGACCGAAACCTTCCGCGAGCAGATGCCAGATTTCATCCCCGTGGGCCTGATCATTCCCGGCTGGGTCGCCTCGGAAATGAGCGCGGACTTCAATGCCTACACCATGCCGACAGATGAGTTTGCGGGGATCATCTATCCGCAGATCAAGGCCGGTGAACGCTTCGTTGTCAGCCATGCCTACAATGCCGTACGTATTGATGAGCGCATGGACGCCCTGAAAGACGCATATGCCCGTCACGCGCCCCGCTATGAAGGCGATGATGAGTATGATGTGAGGATCCTCGTCTCCCGCCTGCGAGAGCGCGGCCAGCTCTAGGACAAGGCTCTTGCCTGCGCCTTCTGGCGTTTCTGGTGACGCGTATAGGCGCTCATCAGGCCGAGGCTGTCTGGCACGTCGCGGCCTTCTGACAGCGCTTCGATGGCGAGGTAATTCCACGCCTGCTGGCCGAGGGCATTGACCATCTTCACCATGCCGATCCCGCTGTTCGGGCCGAGAAAACCCGGTCCGAGGCGCAGCGTTTTCGAGTGGTTGGGCAGGCGCTCGATCTCTCCGGCGAGCAATTTGGCGGGTCCGCGCGGATCGGTGCAAAGCGGGGCGCCGATGCCAATCATGTCCGCCAGCTCGGATGACACCGCCTCTTCCATCGCGACTTTCGACCGGAAGCCCCCTGTTGCCATGACAGGCATGGATGCCTCACCACGCACTTCGCCTGCATAGTCGACGAAGAAGGCTTCACGCGCCTTGGTGCTCTCACGGACCGGCTGGTCCTCTGCCGCCTGCAGGCCTTCGATGCCGAGCAGTTTGGGCTGCTCGTAATTGCCGCCGGAAATCTCAAGCAGGTCGATCTTCTTTTCCGACAGCCAGCGCACGACCTGACGGCACTCTTCAAAGCTGAAGCCACCTTTCTGGAAATCGGCAGAGTTCAGCTTCACACCGATTGCAAAATCAGCCCCGGTGGCGGCGCGCACGGCGTCGACCGTTTCGAGCAGCAGGCGGGCGCGGTTTTCGAGGCTGCCACCCCACTCATCATCGCGCTGGTTGGCGCGCGGATTGAGGAACTGGCTGATCAGGTAGCCATGCGCGCCGTGCACCTGAACGCCGTCAAATCCGGCTTCGCGGGCCATGCGAGCGCAATTGGCAAAACCGCGAATCACCTTCGCAATGTCATCAGGTGTCATCGGGACCGGCTTGCCGAACTGTCCGCCCGGCAGGGCCAGCGGCACGTCGGACGGTGCGTGCGGTGTCGGGTTGACCAGCTTCGGCGTCTGGCGGCCAGCATGGCTGATCTGCATCCACATCTTCGCGCCATGGGCCTGCCCGGCGTTCGCCCAGGCTT
>JAYZBJ010000275.1:0-6630 GCA_036338795.1 Pseudomonadota bacterium
GTAGGCGTATGACGAACACCTGCCCCGTCCCCATTACTTAGGCAGGTTCCAGCCCCCGCATCCACGTCCCCGGATGCGGGGGTCCCTCGTTCAGGGGATGAAAAATAACTGGCACGCAGCCTGCTTGACGGCTCTGATTAACTCTTGGTTAGCTGTCATCGCGGAAGCCGCAGAACAGGTCTCCACAAGACAAGAAAAAGGACCCGGCCCATGTCTCGCTATCTCATTGGTGCCATTCTCGTGTCTCCACTGCTAATTGGTGCCTGTGGTGCCGAGTTGAGTACCAAACGCGCGGCATTGTCCGCTTGTGAAGCCGCAGTTGAGAAGGCCGTGACGTTGCTGCCGGAAGGCCTTGTCCAGAATATCAGCGATATCGAAGCAGGCCAAAGTGGAACGGCGGTCTCCTGCGCGGTGAAAGCCGATAGCGCACACATCATGGTTGATGCCACCGTGACATGTTCCGGCGATGCAGACACACTGCGAGCGTGCACGGCAATCGACGCTGTGCAGACCATGGACGGCCAGCTTCTCTACCCGTAAGGGCAAAAACTGTCCCCCTCACGGCAGGGCCCTGCGGCAAAACATCTGCGTCTATGTACAGTTTTGCCGTCGTATGACCTTGCCTGCTCCATCGACTCCCCGCTATGACGCACCCGTTTGACCGGCGGTCATAAATAGCGAGGAAAGACGATGCCAAAACGCACCGACCTGAAGTCCATCCTCGTCATTGGTGCCGGCCCGATTATTATCGGCCAGGCTTGCGAGTTCGATTATTCCGGCGTTCAGGCTGTCAAAGCCCTGAAGTCTGAAGGTTACCGGGTTATCCTGGTCAATTCGAACCCGGCCACCATCATGACGGATCCTGATCTTGCGGACGCGACCTATGTCGAGCCGATTACGCCGGGATTTGTCGAGAAGATCATTCAGGCCGAAAAGCCTGATGCGATCCTGCCGACGATGGGCGGGCAGACCGCCCTTAACTGTGCACTGGACCTCTACAAGGATGGTACGCTCGACAAGTACGGTGTCGAGCTGATTGGTGCGCGCGCCGACGCTATTGAAATGGCTGAAGATCGCCGTCTCTTCCGTGAAGCCATGGACCGGATCGGCCTCGAAAACCCACGCGCCGCAATCATCGCCGCGCCGGAAATCAAGAATGATGCTGGCAAGATCGTCGGATATGACCGAATCGGTGGACTTCAGAAGGCGATGGAAGTCCTCGACGAGGTTGGCCTCCCGGCAATCATTCGGCCGGCCTTCACGCTGGGCGGCACCGGTGGCGGCGTCGCCTACAATGTGGAAGAATACGAAGAAATCGTTCGCTCCGGCCTTGCAGCCTCCCCTGTCGGACAGGTTCTTATCGACGAAAGCCTGCTCGGCTGGAAAGAATTCGAAATGGAAGTCGTCCGCGACAAGGCGGACAATGCGATCATCATCTGCGCGATCGAGAATATCGACCCAATGGGCGTTCACACGGGCGATTCCATCACCGTCGCTCCCGCGCTGACGCTGACCGACAAGGAATATCAGATCATGCGCAACGCCTCGATCGCGGTCCTCCGCGAGATCGGCGTTGAAACGGGCGGCTCGAACGTTCAGTTCGCGGTGAACCCGGATACGGGCCGACTTGTCGTCATCGAGATGAACCCCCGCGTGTCGCGTTCCTCTGCGCTGGCCTCGAAAGCGACCGGTTTCCCAATCGCGAAGATCGCCGCCAAGCTCGCGGTCGGCTACACACTGGACGAACTCGACAACGATATCACTGGCGTCACGCCGGCCTCGTTCGAGCCGACGATCGACTATGTTGTCACCAAGATTCCGCGGTTCGCTTTCGAGAAATATCGTGGCTCCGAGCCCTTGCTGACAACGGCAATGAAATCTGTCGGCGAGGCAATGGCAATCGGCCGGAACTTCCAGGAAAGCCTGCAAAAAGCCCTCTGCTCTCTCGAAACGGGCCTTAATGGGCTTAACCAGACCGAAGTGGACAGCGAAGAAAAGCTTCATTCCGAGCTTGCACGCCCGACGCCGGACCGCCTGCTTCACGTTGCTCAGGCATTCCGCAAGGGCTTCAGCGTCGAAGATATCTATCGCATCACCGGCATCGACCGTTGGTTCCTGCGCCAGATTGCCGGGATTGTCGAAACCGAAGAAAACCTCCGCCGCGACGGCTTGCCGACAGACAAGCACGAGATGACCACCATCAAGGGCATGGGCTTTTCAGATGCACGCCTCGGTCAGCTCACCGGGCAGAGTGAGAAGTCAGCGCGGACGCATCGTCACAAGCTGAACGTCCGTCCGGTCTACAAACGGATCGACACCTGCGCGGCCGAGTTCGCTGCCAAGACGCCCTACCTCTACTCCACTTATGAGCATCCGCCCTATGGTCAGGTGACCGCGGATGACGAAGCAGGTGTCTCTGATCGCAAGAAAGCCATCATTCTTGGCGGTGGCCCGAACCGTATCGGCCAAGGCATCGAGTTCGATTATTGCTGCTGCCACGCTGCATTCGCCATGGACGAGATCGGCATCGAGTCGATCATGGTGAACTGCAACCCGGAAACGGTGTCGACCGATTACGACACATCCGACCGCCTCTATTTCGAGCCGCTGACCGAGGAACACGTCTCCGAGATCATCGCCAAGGAGCAGAGCGCTGGCGAGCTCCAGGGGGTTATCGTTCAGTTTGGCGGTCAGACCCCGCTCAAGCTGGCCACACCATTGCACGAAGCAGGCGTGCCGATTCTTGGCACCAGCCCGACCAGCATCGACCTCGCGGAAGACCGTGAGCGCTTCGCTGCAGTGCTTGACCGCCTCAATATCCAGCAGGCTCCGTCCGCAACGGCGCGTTCAGAAGAAGAGGCGCTCGAAAAGGCACGAGAGCTCGGGTATCCGATCATGCTTCGCCCAAGCTTCGTGCTTGGTGGGCGTGCGATGGAAATCTGCCGTGGTGACGCCGACGTCAAAGTGTTTGCGCGGGAAGCCATGAGGGTTTCAGGCGATCAATCCCTGTTCCTCGACCGCTATCTTTCGGACGCCATCGAAGTCGACATTGATGCCCTCTGTGATGGTACAAATGTCCATGTGGCAGGTATCATGGAGCACATTGAGGAAGCAGGCGTGCACTCCGGCGACTCCGCATGCGCGCTGCCGCCCTACACGCTCTCGGAAGAGATCAAACAACGCCTGTCAGACTCAGCTGCCGCATTGGCAAAAGAGCTGAAGGTACGCGGCCTCATTAACATCCAGTTCGCGGTAAAGGGTGACGAGATCTACGTTCTGGAAGCTAACCCTCGCGCCTCACGCACCGTACCCTTTGTCGCCAAGGCCGTCGGCGCCCCGATCGCGAAGATCGCCGCCAAGGTCATGGCGGGAGCATCACTCACAGATTTCGATCTGTCCAACGCTCGCCCGCGCCGTGTCGCTGTTAAAGAAGCTGTCTTCCCGTTTGCCCGTTTCCCAGGTGTCGATCCGGTGCTCGGCCCCGAAATGCGCTCCACGGGCGAAGTCATGGGCTGGGATGATGATTTCGGCGCAGCGTTCCTGAAGTCACAGACCGCTGTGGACGTTCATCTGCCCACCACGGGAACGGTGTTTATTTCCGTGAAGGATAGCGACAAGGAACTCATCATTGATGCTGCGCGTGAACTTGTCGATCTCGGCTTCTCGCTCATTGCCACCAGCGGCACTGCCAGCTTCCTGGAAAGCAAGGGCCTGCCCGTTGAGCGCGTGAACAAGGTGATCGAGGGCCAGCCTCATATCGTGGACCGTATGATCAATGGCCGGGTCAACCTGGTCTTCAACACGACGGAAGGCGTCCAGTCCCTCAAGGACTCTGCGTCGATCCGCCGGACGGCACTGATCCACAAGATCCCTTACTTCACGACACTCGCGGCCTCGCGGGCATCTGTGCAAGCGATCCGGACCCTTCGCGAACGTGACCTGAGCGTCCGACCCTTGCAGATGGCGTAAACAGTCCCTACTTGACGCCAATCCCGTTTGGTCTGACCCTACAAGTTTACAAAGACGGTTATCCAGAACATGCAAAGAACACCTATGACCGCCGAAGGGCATGCGGCCCTCGACGCAGAACTCAAACATTTGAAGTCTGTCGAGCGTCCGGCCGTTATCGCGGCGATTGCCGAAGCCCGTGAGCATGGCGACCTGTCCGAGAACGCCGAGTATCATGCTGCGAAGGAAAAGCAGAGCTTCATCGAGGGCCGCGTTGCCGAACTCGAAGACAAGCTTGCACGCGCAGAAGTAATCGATGTTGCACGCCTGAAAGGCGACAAGATCGTATTCGGCGCCACCGTGTCGCTTATTGATGTCGATACCGAGAAGGAAGCGACTTACCGAATTGTCGGTGAGGACGAAGCAGACATCGCCAAGGGCAAGGTGTCCATCACTTCCCCGATCGCGCGCGCGCTAATTGGCAAGTCGGTCGGCGACGAAGCGGAGGTTGCCGCACCTGGCGGTGCGCGCGTCTACGAAATCTCGGCCGTCGAATTCAAATAGGTCCCAACTGCCTGTCACGGTAATCTGTGACGTGCACGTTTGGCTAAAAACTGGCAGACTCGCGTGACACACGAATCGCGGGGCTGTCCGTGACCAGCAAGACTATGCAGAATGCAAGTACGCCCACAGCACCCCAGATCGGTCCATCGGTCTGGGCTGTTTCCGATGGCCGCGCAGGAAATGCCGCGCAGGTTCGCGCAATTGTGCAAGCGCTCGGCGCAACCGGCCGCTGGATGCGCATCGCGCACATTCAAGGCAAAGGTCATCGCGATACACCGATCACGCTGACGCCTAGAGCGCCCTGGACCTGGCTTCCCGGCGGGCGGTGGCCGCTTGAGCGTTACGCCCTTCCTTCAGATCAGCGCGCAATCGTTTCTGCGCCGTGGCCGGACATATGGATTGCCGCAGGACGCCGAAGCGCCCCGTTCACTGCGGCCGCACGGGAGCGTTCGGCAGGTAAGACGCTCGCGGTCCAGATTCTCGACCCCAAAAGCAATCACGACGCCTTCGACCTTATCGTCGTGCCCGAACATGACGGGTTGGAGGGGCCAAATGTCATCCGCACGGTCGGAGCTCCCTCCTATTTCGCGCCAGATGATATCGAAGATGCCGGACAGGCCTTCGCCGATCTTGCGGACGAAAATGGACGGTCCTGTATCGTGGTGCTCGGAGGTGATTCCAAGGCACATAGTTTTACCGACGCTGTTGCTGACAGGCTTAGCGAAGACCTGACACGCCTGTCTGGCCTTGGCTGGCGGCTGCGGATTACGACGTCACGCAGGACTCCCATTCCAGTTATCGCGAAGATGAGAGCGTTGGCAGACCGTATCGGTGCCCGCTTCTGGGCCGGACCGGAAGACGGGCCCAATCCGTATCTTGCATGGCTGCTTTACTCGGACGCGGCGATCGTGACGGAAGATAGCGCCAACATGCTTTCTGACGCTGCCTGGCATGGCCTGCCGGTTCATATGGCTCGGCTCGAAGGCACCAGCCCGAAATTTGATCGCCTGCATCAAAGCTTGATCCAGCGCGGTTGTGCCCGCTGGTTCGAAGGGTTTCTGGAAGGATGGTCCTATGAACCACTACGAGAAGCCGACCGCGTGGCCGACGCCATCGTCGAGAAGCTCCTGGAGCGCCACCCTCAACCAGAACTGAAATCCCTCGGCGAAAGCGGAGACAAGGTCGTCCTGCCCGACTGGATGCGCTGAAAGGCGATGGAATAACATTTCCAACTCTTTGTTTTTTCATAGGTTTTGTTGACAAAGACCCAGCATCGGATCATCTCTGAGCCCATGGCGCACGACCATTCTCATGTTCACGGTGCAGGCGGTCATCATCACGGCCATCACCATCATGTCTCAGGCGACTCCGCCGACGCCCGGCGCCGTGTCGCTTTCGCGGCAATACTGACCTTTGCATTCATGATCGCCGAAGTTGCGGGCGGCCTGATTTCTGGATCGCTGGCCCTGCTTGCTGATGCGGCACACATGCTTACCGACGCCGGATCGCTCGCACTGGCCTGGCTAGGATTCAAGCTTGCTGAGCGGCCTGCAGATGATCAACGCAGCTTCGGCTGGGCGAGGTTCAAAATCCTCGCCGCTTTTGTAAACGGTCTGGCATTGCTCGTGCTCGCCATCTGGATCGTTGTTGAAGCTGTCCAGCGATTGCTCTCGCCTGAGCCCGTTATGGGAACCGTCCTGATGGGCGTCGCGTTCGTTGGCCTTCTGGTGAACATTGTCGCGTTTCTCCTTCTGCATGGCGGCGACCAGGATGATCTGAATCTTCGCGGTGCTCTCTGGCACGTTGCAGGTGACCTCCTGGGCTCGGTCGCAGCTATCGCCGCCGCAGTCGTGATTATCTTCACGGGATGGATGCCAATCGATCCACTCCTCTCCATGCTGGTGGCCGGACTGATTGTAGTTGGCGGCATCAAGATAACGCTCCAGTCAGCACACATCCTGATTGAAGGCGTGCCTTCAGGCCTCGAACCTGCGGATATAAAAACCGACCTTGAGGCGCATATCGAAGACGCCGTCAGCGTCAGCCATATCCATGCCTGGGCACTCACCGAGCAGAAGCCGCTCATCACTCTCGAAGTGACGGCGCGTGAAGGGGTGT
>JAYZBJ010000276.1:0-6374 GCA_036338795.1 Pseudomonadota bacterium
AACAACCATGTCCGCCAGTCTCCCGGCGGCTCAAGCTGCGCGGGCCGTGCGGTGAAAAGGAAAGATGGTGGAGCGAGTGGCGCGTTCGCCGGAGAGTCGGTTTAATCCATGCCCCGCGCATAGATGGTAGCCCGTGCTGTCGGATGGTTTGCCTGAAAACGCGTGCCGGATAAGATGCGCATAGCGATTGGAGGGACCGCTCATGTTTCTATTCCTGCTCTGGTGGTGTGTGGACGATCACCTGGCTGCCGCGCTCGAAACGCCGGGGCTCGGCAGCTTACCGATCTGGGTGCCGCTGATCTTGTCCCTCGCCTTCAGCTTTACGCTGCAAGGCGCGGTCAAAAAGAAATAGGCCGCGCTCCACAGTAGCGTGCATTTTCCCATCTTTCCCGGCACAGTTGCTGGCGCGGGACTGCGTTCCAGAGCAGAGTTAACGCATGTCAGGACCGTCAAATGCAGCGTCCGAGCGGCGCGCGCGGCCCGCACCGGCTCGAAACTTTCTGTCTCCGATTTGGCGCCAGCTCTGCGGGGCAGTCCTGGGCCTGTTTGGCTGGAAGGTGAAAGGCGACTTTCCGGACGAACCAAAAGCTGTCCTGATCGCTGCGCCGCACACGTCCAACTGGGATGGAGTCTGGATGCTCGCCGCCGCCGGATTCTACCAGATAAAGCTGCGTTGGATGGGAAAGCAGGCGCTCGTTAAGCATCCGCTCGGATTTGTAGTCCGGTGGCTGGGCTGTGTTCCCGTCGACCGCAAGTCTGCGAGCGATGTGGTCGACCAGATGGCAGACGCCTTCCATGCAGCCGACCGTATGATCTTCGCCGTTGCGCCTGAAGGTACACGCTCCCACACGTCAGATTGGAAGAGCGGCTTCTACCGCATTGCGCACAAGGCTAGTGTGCCTCTGGTGCTTTCCGTGCTCGACTACGGCACCCGGACGATCCGCATAGACAGCGTTGTGTATCCTACTGGTGACTACGAAGCCGATCTCCAGCTCATTCAGGAAAGATACGCCTCTGCGCGCGGGCGCCACGCCGGCAAGTTTGCAGTCGGCGAGGACTGACCCCCGCTCAATCGGCGAGGTAGCGCCGGAACACCCAGGCCGAGACGCCCGACCCGGCGATCAACACGGCGACACCTGCCGGATCAACGAACTCCGCCTGTCGATACCATGCCGCAGGTACGAGATACGCAACCAGCGGCGCTGCCCACACCGCAGGCTCCCTGGGCAGGAAGTAGGCGAGCAGGAAAATCATCGTGCCGGAAAGCGGCAGCCAGATGCGAACAAAGCCGAGGACTTCGCTGCCTTCCGGCAACCACATGAACTGCAGGCTGACCAGCACGGCGTAGGCCATCAGGAAGACCGCCAGCCAACCTATGCGCAGCACCGTCTTCATTCCGGATCGGAGACTTTCACCACCAGCTTGCCGAGGTTCTTGCCTGTAAACAGGCGGTCGAGCGATGCCGGTGCATTTTCGAGCCCGTCGACCACATCGGTCTCGAACTTGATCTTGCCCTCCATCAGCCACTGTCCCATCGCCTGCATGCCTTCGGCGAAGCGGTCGATATAGTCGGTCACGATGAAGCCTTTCAGCGTCACGTGGCGCATGAGCAGCATCGAGAAATTGTACGGGCCCGGCACAGGGTCGGTCGCATTGTATGAGGAAATCAGCCCGCACAAAGGCATTCGGGCGAAATCGTTCAGGCGCGTCAGGATCGTATCCATGATCTCGCCGCCGACATTCTCGAAGTTGACGTCGATGCCATCGGGGCAATGCTTGTCGAGTGCCTCTCCAACATTCTCGGTCTTGTAGTTGATGGCAGCGTCAAAGCCTGCCGTCTCTGTGAGCCAGCGGCACTTGTCATCAGACCCGGCGATGCCAACCACCCGGCAGCCCTGTATCTTGGCGATCTGCCCGACCATAGAGCCCACCGCGCCCGCAGCGGCAGATACGACAACTGTCTCGCCTGCCTTGGGTTTGCCGATGTCCATGAGGCCGAAATAGGCGGTCATTCCCGTCATGCCGAGCGGCCCCATGAACGCGGTCAGCGGCACACCGGGCAGTTGCGGCAGCTTGTTCACCTCATTGCCGGGTTTGACCAGATATAACGCCCATTGGCCAAGGCCGGTATTGACCACATCGCCCTTCTCCAGCCCATCGAAGCGGCTGTCCTCAACAATGGCGATACCGCCCCCACGCATCGGCTCACCGATCTGGACTGGCGGCATGTACTGGTCCCGGTCGGACATCCATATCCGGTTGGTCGGATCGAGTGACAGGTACACCGTCCGCAGAAGGACCTCGCCCTCTTCGAGTGCTGGCACCGGCTTTTCGACGAGTTCCAGGTCACCCTCGCTGACATCACCCACCGGGCGTTTGCGAAGTGTCCAGATCTTGTTGGTGCGGTCCATGGCCTGCTCCTCCCTACTATGCTGTAAAGCACACTAGGCAAGAGCAGCGCCGATGGCGACCCATGACGCGAGGGAGCGCCTCAGTTCGGCGCGCCGGTGACCGCCTCGATCGGGATATCGTAATGCCGGGCGCAGAACTGGCAGTCGATTTTCAGCGTCCCGTCCGGCTCGACCATTTCGTGCAGGGCTTCGTCCGCCATGCCCGAGAGCGTCTTCTTCAGGCGCTCTTCATTGCAGGTACATTCATCACGAAGCAGCTGCGGCGCTTCCATACGCACGCCGCCCTCGTGGAAGAGCCGATACAGCAGGTCAGGGGCCGAAAGCTCTTCGGAGCTCAGCTCTTCCGGCGTTAGCGTGTTGAACAGCGCCTGCGCTTCCAGCCAGCCATCCTCGGTGTCGCCGCGGGCATCGTCGCCTGCCACCTTCTGCATCATCATCCCGCCGCCGTGCCACTGGCCAGCCTGGTCACGAACGACGGAAATTGCGAGACAAGTTTCAACCTGTTCGGACTGCAGGAAGTAATCCTCAGCACACTCCTGCAAGGAGCCTTTAGCGAGCGGGACGATGCCCTGATAGGGCTGCGCATTCGGGCGATCATGGACGATAATCAGGCCAAGACGGCCCATCGGGCCGAATAGCTGCGGCATGTGCGGCTTCTCTCCGCGATTGACCTTGTCGAGATAGGCCCAGCGTTCCTGCTCGAAACGCGAATAGGCGCGAACCTTGCCGCTCTTATGGTATTCGCCGACCAGCATGGATACTGGCCCATCACCCTCTGCCTGCGTCATGACACGGCCTTCGAACTTCATGCCAGAGCCGACAAGCGTCGCAAGGATCAGCGCCTCGCCGAGGATTTCACCGAGATGGTCTGGATAGGCATGACGCTGGAGGATTGGTGACAGCGTCTGGCTACCCATACGCAGGATTCGTCCCGCCACGGGCAAGGTGTCGGATGAGAAGCTGGCGACAAAGTCTTCAGGATGAGATGAGAGTGCGCTCAAAACTAACTTTCCCTGTTCGGATTGGCCGCTCATGTGGCCGCAAGAGGCCGTCAGGACAAGTTCATGGCTTCACATGACTGGTATGAACCGGCGCCCCTGAAAGGGTTACTGCAGTGTTTACCGTAACGGATGAAATCTGACCTTTCGGTGTAAAGCGTATTTAAAACGTATGGTTTACCAAGCAGGCTCGGACTGATGAAGGGCTGGAGCGTGCTGCGAGAACTGCGATCATTCATGCAGGTTAGGGAAGACGAGAAGGAGCTCAATAGAGCCCGCTATCGAGCTCTTAGCCGGCAGCTACCAATCATGTACGGCATACTGACCATCAACATGCTGGTCGTCTCGTACACCCACATGACGATTGCGCCGTTGCTATACACAGTCATCGTTCCGTTTTTCGTCCTGTGCTTCTCAATTCTTCGGACCGCGAAATATGTTCGCCTGCGCAACCGCAGCGTTAGCGACGACGAAGTACTGAAAGGTCTTCGTCAAACAAACATGCTTGTGGCGCCGACAGGCTTCTTCATGTGCTGGTGGGGACTGTCATTCTATAAATACGGCTCCGACCTGCACCATGCCCAGATCGTATTCTTCATCGGCGTGACGCTGTTGAGCTGCGCGTTTTGCATGATGCATCTTCGTCAGGCGGCCATGACGCTCATCACAGTTGTGTCGAGCGTAACACTCACCTTTCTGGTTACCCAAGACAGTTGGGTGATGTGGGCGATCGCGATGAATCTTGTGATCGTGTCCATCGCGCTCGCATCCCTGCTGCTCTACACGGAGCGAGACTTTGCCCGCATGGTGACGCAGCAGCGGATTCAGCGCCAGCAGCATAGCCGTTTGCAGGCACTCAACGAAGAGAACAAGCGTCTGGCCAATACAGATAGCTTGACCAGCCTCGCCAATCGCCGCCAGTTTCTGGCAGAAATTGATCACTGCGTTGAAACGCATGAGAGCGATGGCAAGGATTTCGTTGTCGCCCTGATGGATCTTGATGGTTTCAAGCCGATCAATGACGTGTTTGGGCACCCGGCCGGTGACCAGGTGCTGGTCGAGACGGCCGCGCGTCTCCAGAAACGGTTCTCGGACGGAAATGTCACCGTGGCCCGCATCGGCGGCGACGAGTTTGGCCTCCTGTTCCGCAATCCTGGCAGCGATGAAGATGTGATGGCGATGGCACGCCGGGCGTGCGACTCATTCCTTGCGCCGTTCGCATTCGAGGAAGGCTCCGCCAATCTCAGCGCGACCATTGGCATGGCCCGCGTCCCAGCGGCTGCAAACTCCCGCAGCCTGCTTTTTGATCGCGCCGATTACGCACTTTACTACGCCAAGCAGAACGCCAAGTCCGAGCCGGTCTTCTTCTCCCATGAACATGAGCGTCTGATCTTCGCAAGCAGCGCGCTCGAACAGGCATTGCGCCACGCTGACCTTGAGAAGGAAATGCGCGTGGAATTCCAGCCCGTGCTCGATATGCGCACCGGGCACACGCGCGGCCTTGAAGCGCTGGCGCGCTGGCACTGCCCGACCCTTGGCCGCATCCGCCCTGACCTCTTCATCAAGGCCGCTGAAAATATCGGCATGATGGGCCGGCTGACGGAAGTCCTGTTTCGCAAGGCTATCAACGAGGCGCGCCACTGGCCCAATGACCTGACGCTGAGCTTCAACCTCTCTGCCAAGACAATGGCATCAGACGGCCCTATCCGGCGGCTCCTCTCGATCGCAGAGCGCGACGGCATGCCAGCAAGCCGTCTGGTCTTCGAGATCACTGAATCGGCCGTCATGAATGACTTCGAAAGCGCGATGGACGTGCTCAACATCATCCGTGAAGCCGGTGCGCACGTGGCGATCGACGACTTCGGCACGGGCTTTTCCAGCCTCGCCTACGTTCACCGACTGCCGATCGACATCCTCAAGATTGACCGCAGCTTTGTACGTGACCTGTCGCTCAACGAGCGTAGCTCGAATGTGATGCGATCAATTCTCGGCCTGTGCGAGAACCTCGGCATCTCCTGTATCGTCGAGGGCGTCGAGACGCAGGAGCAATTCGATCTCGTCTGCGACTTGGGTGCGACGCTGATCCAGGGCTACTACTTCAGCAAGCCGCTGTCCTGCGGGGATACGCATATGGTGCTCCAGATCGAATTCGATACGGAAGTCCCAGACGCATATCCCGTACAGGCTGCAGCCTCGCTCTAGTCGTACCTAGCGAACCCAGAAGCCAGGCTTGTTGCTGCGAAAGCCAAGCGCCTTGTAAGCTGCATCAATGAGCGACTGTCCGCGGTCGTTCATCAGCAGGCCAGGCCCCATCTGGCTCATCGTATAGCTAAACGCCATGCCACATTCCGGGTCGGCGAAACCGATATGGCCGCCTGCGCCAACATGGCCGAACGCCTTCTCGCCAATGATGGCTGACTGCTGCTGGCCGACGGGTTGCCCGCGATTGTCCATCGACTTCATGAACCCGGATGCGAAACGCGACGGGATGAGCAAGGTCGCGTCCTTCTGCGTTGCCGTTGACACGCTACTCATCGCCTGAAGCCGGTCATTCGAGACCAGCGCCCCATCATTCACCGCGAGCGGTGTGTACATCGCCACCTGCCCGCGCGCATTTGAGATGCCGCCAGCGCCGCCGATTTCTGCCTTGTGCGCGGCGGGGTCATTGGGGCTCCAGCCACCATTGTTCAGGAAGGAAAGTGCCTGGATGGAATCCGGCTGTGAGAGCAGCAATTTGGTGAATTCGGACAGCGGATCATCAGGTTTGGGCTGATAAGGCAGGATGGGCGCAATATGCGGCTCCACGCCATCAGGCAGGCCAATCCAGAATTTCGCGCCAGTCGGGCCAGCCACCTCATCTGCGAAAAACTGACCGAGCGACTTGCCAGAAACCCGGCGGATCAGCTCTCCAACCGTCCAGCCAAAGTTGACCATGTGATAGCCATTGCGTGTGCCCGGCTCCCAG
>JAYZBJ010000277.1:0-8660 GCA_036338795.1 Pseudomonadota bacterium
TCGCCTCCACCATCGGCATGGGTAATATTTCCGGGGTTGCAATCGCCATCAATGTGGGCGGCCCGGGGGTTGTGTTCTGGATGTGGGTATCGGCCATTCTGGGTATGGCGACGAAATACTTCACCTGTGCGCTGGCAGTAATGTACCGAGGCCGCGACTCCGAGGGGCAAGTTCAAGGCGGCCCCATGTATGTTATCCGTGAGGCGCTCGGTCGTCGCTGGATGCCGCTTGCAGTCTGGTTCTGCATCGCATGCATGGCGGGGTGTCTTCCGATCTTCAACGCCAATCAGCTCACGCAGGCCGTCAGCGATATCGCGCTTATTCCCGCCGGCTTGCCTGACAGCTTCGTGACCAATGCGATCATTGGCATTGCTCTGACCGTTCTCGCGGGCGTGGTAATTTTCGGTGGTCTGACACGTATCAGCCAAGCCACCACGGTTCTCGTTCCGGTCATGGTTGTGGTTTATGTCGCTGCGGTTATCGGCATTCTGATCCTGAATGCACCAGAGGTGCCACGGTATTTGGGCCTGATCGTCACGGATGCTTTCTCAGCGAGCTTCTACAATGGCGATGCCGCACTTGGCAGCGCGATGGGCGGGCTGATCCTTCTCGGCGTGCGCCGGGCTGCGTTCTCGAATGAAGCAGGTCTCGGCACTGCCGCTATGGCGCACGGCGCTGCCAAGACGAGCGAGCCTGTTCACGAGGGACTTGTCGCCATGCTTGGCCCTGTGATCGATACGCTTATCATCTGCACAATGACGGCGCTCGCCATCCTCATGACCGGCGTTTGGCAGACCACCGAGAGTAACGGTGTCACGTTGACGGCCAACGCATTCGAAGCTGCCTATCCGGGCTTCGGCGGGTATATCCTGCTGGTCTGTATTCTCTGTTTCGGCATTTCGTCGCTCTTTTCTTATTCCTATTACGGCGCGAAAGCGTTCGCTTTCCTGTTCGGCGTGAAGCGCGCTCCGATTTATACGGCGGTCTATGTGTCGACGATCTTCATCGGTGCGGTCTCTTCGGTTGGGCTGATCCTGAACTTCATTGATCTCAGCTTTGCCTTGATGGCTGTTCCGACGTTGATTTCAGCGCTGATCCTGTCGCCAAGAGTTGTGCGGCACACGAGGGAATACTTCAGACGTCAACAGCAATCCGAAGCTTCGGTGACTGCGGAATAGCGGCAGGTCGCCGACCGCTCATTCCGGTTCAATCAAAAAAAGCCGGCCTCGCAGTATGGCGAGGCCGGCTATTTTGTTCGTGTTTTGGAAATCCACCCGAATGCGAAGGGGCTGTTTATTCAGCGGCAACGAGCGCTGCGCGCTTGTCGAGACGCCCCGAAACGCGCACCAGAAGTACGCCGGCAGCGACAATGACAGCGCCGAAGAACGGGGCTGAGGTTAGTCCAACTTCCTCGACCGCCAGTCCACCTGCCCAGGCACCAAAGGCGATTCCAAGATTGAATGCACCGATATTTAGACCCGACGCCACATCTACGGCTCCCGGAGACGTTTCACGCGCGATCTGGACGACATAGCTTTGCAGCGGAGGCACGTTCGCGAAGGCAAAGCCGCCCCAGACCGCAACAACCAGAACCGAAAGAATACTGTTGCTTAGCACCAGACCGAGAATTGCCAGCAGAATAGCGAGGCCAGCGAAAATGAAGGTCAACGCGGGTATAGGGCCAACCCGATCAGCCAGCTTGCCACCAAGGATGTTCCCGACTGCGACAGAGACGCCGTAAACTAGGATAACAAGACTCACGACGGCTTCGTTCATTGCCGTCACATCAGTGAGCATCGGCGCAAGAAATGTGAAAGCAATGAAGTTGCCGCCATAACCAACGGCTGTGATCAGATAAACCAGCAGCAAGCGAGGAGACGTCAGGACTTGCGCCTGCGCCATGAGGCTGGGTGCTTCTGCCTGTTGGAGATTGGCTGGTACGAGCAGGGCGCTTGCAGCAAGGCCGATCAGGCCAAGGGCGACGACCCCCAGGAATGTTGCGTTCCAGCCAAATGACTGGCCAATCCACGTGCCGAGAGGAACACCGGTTACGAGGGCAACCGTAAGTCCCATGAAGACCATGGCGATGGCCGAACTTTCCTTCTCCCGGTCCACGAGATCAGTTGCGATGGTCGAAGCAATGGCGAAGAAAACGCCATGTGCGAGGCCTGTCAGAAAACGAGCAGCCAGAAGGCTTTCATAGCCCGGAGCGAAGGCGGCAAAAGTGTTGCCCGCAATGAATAGTGTCAGCAAGGCGAGCAATAGGCGTTTGCGCGGCATGCTCCCGGCGAGTGCTGTCAGAACCGGGGCTCCGATGGTCACGCCGAGCGCGTAAACACTTACCAGCAATCCTGCTGAAGGCAGCGAGACGGACAGGTCCGCCGCGATTGTTGGAATGAGGCCGACGATCACGAACTCGGTCGTGCCAACGGCAAAGGCGCTGATCGTAAGCGCCCATAGGGCGAGGGGCATTTTCTATCTCCTGTGCGAGAATGACGTTCTCGACAGGGCAGATGGACCTCCTATATCGTTGCGATAATAGACATACTTGCAAAAGGTCGTTGCGAATAATGCAAGGATTGCCTCAAACCCGCGATCTGGAGATCTTTGTTGCAGTCGTAGACGATGAGGGCTTTGCGGAAGCGGGCCGCCGCTTTGGTGTTGCCGCGTCCACTGTCAGCCGGGCCGTGACGCGGCTGGAGGCACAACTGGGTGTGCATTTGCTAAGGCGAAGTACGCGGCAAATTGAGCTGACGCCTGAAGGCAGGGACATGCTGCAGGAGGCGCGGGAGATCATTCGAAGGGCCGAAACCCTGGTCGACATCGCGCAAAAAAGCAGAGCCCCGAGAGGTCCTCTCAGGGTCAACGCACCTGTTCCCTATCTCATTCACAGGATTGCACCACGTCTACACGAGTTTCATCAGGCCTATCCGGATATCCAGGTGACGCTGGAGATGACCGACAACATTGTAGACCTGATTGAAGCTGGCGCGGACGTCGCGATCCGGTTCGGGCCCTTGAGCGACAGTGACCTGTTGCGTCGTCGATTAGGTCGTACGCACTGGCGCCTCGTTGCTGCTCCATCGTATCTAACTGAAATGGGAATGCCTTCTCGCCCGGCCGACCTGTCAGAATTTCACCAAGTCCGCTTTGTAAGTCCCGAACACATAAACGAAATGCGTTTCACTGGTTTGCTGGAGCCTGTGAAACCGATTGCGTCGGTTCGTGCAGGGAACGGTGAAGCCGTCCGACAGCTCGTTCTGAACGGGATGGGAATTGCCCGCTTTTCAGATTTCATGGTCGAGAATGATCTCAATGAAGGACGGCTTGTAGAACTATTCCCAGGCCAGCTGGATGCAGCGCCGCTCGAAATCAATGCCGTCTTCATGACGCGCAGTTCTGGCCTCCGCCGTTTGTCCGTTTTTCTTGACTGGCTCGCGACGATCAGCCCTGATGACCGCTAGCGTGAAGCTCAGTCAGAGAGGTTGGCATAAACTTCCGAGGCGTCGTAGAGCGCAGGGCTGACAGCTGCGTCTTTGTTCGACATGATTATCTCGAGTGTCACCGCGATCTCGTTTCGCTCGCGTGCGATTTCATCGCCGAATGGATCCCCGGGGACCTGTTGCACAGATGTGGTGCATCCGAGCAGGCCGCAGTCGCGTGTGTAAACGCGTTCCGGGCCCACTCTGCCGCGATCAACTTCGCGTTCGGTCTGGGCATCTGACGATTGGGACACTAATTCGAAAGTGTCGAACCCGCGTTCAAGCGTCAGCGCTGCCGCTCTGCGCAAGGCCAGCTTCCTCGCTTTGCGTGCGTCATCATTCTTGAGCCGATAGGTGACAGCGTAGCGGTTCTGTTCAAGTTGTGTCTCGGAATACCCTTGAGAGCGATCACTTGCAGCCTGACGATAGTCTGGCGTCGACGCGCAAGCAGCGGACAAGGCGAGAATGCTGGCAACTGCAATGGTTCTGGCAATCTTCATGAGTGTTAGTCCTCTTGAGTGGCGCTCTGGCCGGACCAATCATCCGCCATCACCTGTTGTTCTTCGTCTGCGCCGAGCGGCGCCTTTTCCATGACGGCATCGAGAAAACGCTCAATCGTTTCAGAGCCTGCCTGAGAGGCCGTGCTGTACGGTGCATCTGTTGACGGTCCGCCGCGATCCGAGAAAGTCGCAACTGCAACGCGCCAGGCATTTTCCGTACGGCAGGCGACGAAACGCCCTGAGGCGGCTTCAGCAGCCGTATCGACCACGCGGCAGTAGCCGCCGTCGCTTTCAAAGCTGAAACGCGGCTTCGCAACCATCCCATTTGCCAGCCTTGTTTCGGTACCGCTTGCTGATGCCTGCAACACCTGTCCCATCTCGCTGTTCGCGTAGATCGTACCGTCAGCAGGCAAACCGTCGACGCTTGCGACCTGAGCGGGGATGGCTGTCTGCAACGTCATCGCGCCAGCAGCGACAGCAACGCTGGCGGCAACGGCCCTGTGTTCATTCATGAAACGGGACGCGCGGCGCCAAAGCGGGAAGGCGATGACGTTATCCTGCGGATCGGCCGTATCTTGACCGGTTGAAAGTCGATCGAGCGTGTCCGAGAGACCAGCGCTCATGGGAATTCCGTCGATCTCCGACGCAGCCCCTTCAAAGTCCATCTTGGCGGAGGCGAGCAATTCCAGACGTGCGGCAGCGGCTTCGTCCTGCGCGAGTAGGGATTCAATCTCGGCGCATTCAGCTTCGCTGAGTTCTCCGTCGAGATAGGCGCTCAGGCGACCGTCCAGATCCTGTTGGTTATCCATTCTGGTATCCTGTCCTTTCTGCCACCATTGCTCTCGCTCGACCGAGCCTGCTCATTATGGTGCCTATCGGCGTGTCGAGCATTGCCGCGGCCTCCTTGTAGGACGCGCCGCCAACACCGACGATCGTCATGACTTCGCGATAGACCGGCGGAAGCTCGTCAATGGCTTTTCGGGTTCGATCAATCATCATCTGGTCACCTGCGACCTGTTCGGACGACAGGGCATCTGTTGGACGAGCTGAAAGTTCTGGAACGGCGTCCATCCGTGTCTTCGCTGCTCTGAGACTGTCTATCCATAAGTTGCGGCTCACGCGGAACATCCACTTCTTCAAATCGACATCGTCCGGTACGCCTTTGTCGAGCACACGCTCGATGGTTGACTGCACCAGGTCATCTGCATCCGCTGCACGTCTCGTGAGCGAGTAGGCGAAGCGCCGCAGGTGCGGCACCGCCTCAATGATCTGCTCATTAAGTCGCGAACGATTTGTCATTTCACCTCACTCACGTCTGGCACTGGGTTTTATTCCCGGCTGCATGAAATTTTTCACGGCGACGCCCGTCTCCTTTATAACAGACTCAAATTTCAGGAGCCGTTCATGGCTGATAGCAAGTCGATTCCGCATTGGAGCATAGCCGCCGTCCTGGTTGCAGCTATCGCTTCGCCACCTGCGCGCGCCCAAATTCTTGGCGACATCGGGGGGACCATTTCGAGACCGCTCGAAGATCTTGATCGACGCATCGAAGAGAACATCGAAGACCAGATCACGCGTGACCTCGAGGACATTGGCGTCGAGACTGAATTGCCTCGCTCGGTTGCGGGCGTTCTGGACTCTTCATCCATCGGGAACACGCTCGACGACACCCTTTCCAATGTCCAAGAACTCGGCGCCGGTTTGAGCGGTATTGTGAGTGTGCCAGGAAAGCCTGACGTGGGACGGCAAATTGATATTGATCGCCACGATGGTTGGCCTGTCATCCGAAATGAGTGGATCGTACTGGTGCCACAGGAACGCGCCGACGCCGTCGAGTCACTGGATGTCACGGTCGTCGAACGCACGGAGCTTGCAGGCTCTCGCGAGACCCTCTTTATTGTCAGTCTGACGGCTACGGCGGCGACAGCGAGCGCTGTAGAGCAGGAGCTTACGTCACTGGGCGGAGAGCCCTTCGACCGTAATCATCTCTACGAAGGCGCCTCAGATCCCCAAGCGGCGGCAGATGGTTCATTTTCGCCTGCGGAAACAGCTGCAGATATTCCAGCCGCGCAAGCAGGCGTGAACCGTATCGGCCTGATCGACACGGACGTGGACGAAACGCATCCCGCGCTTGCAGATACCAGACTGTACGAAGCGGACTTTGTCGCATTGGGCAGCTTGCGTCCGCAAACACATGGGACGGCTGTTGCATCAATCATTGTGGGCGCGAGCCAGGACCGCAATCCATCACAACGCGAGCTTCTGGCAGCATCCACGTTTTTCCTGTCGGGTGACGGCACCACAGGGGCGACCACAGCCAGCCTGATCCAGGCAATCGACTGGCTGCATTCTAACGATGTTAGCGTCGTCAATTTCAGCCTGACTGGTCCCCCGAACAGGGCACTGCAAGCAGTTATCGAAGCGCGCCAGCGCGATGGGATGGTTTTCGTCGCTGCTGTCGGCAATGAAGGGCCGGCATCCGGGCCGCTATTTCCGGCCGCCTACGAAGGTGTGGTGGGCGTGACAGCAGTCGATGAGAAGGGACAAATCTATCGGTGGGCGAACCGAGGCGCGTTTGTCGATGTTGCCGCACTCGGTGTGAACGTGACCGTTGCCAGACCGGGCGGACTGAGCGGGCGCGATTCAGGAACTTCATTCGCCGCTCCGGTCGTTTCAGCATTTATTGGCGGCTGGACAGGCGCCAAACGAGTATCCGGGCAGCCGATGGAAGACCTTATTCGCGCTTCGGTTGGCGGGCGGACAAAACAGGATAAGGACGACACGATCGGGTTTGGGATCCTCGTGCCGTCCTCATCCCGCTGAAGGCGATCGCGTCAGAACGCGACCTTCAGCTCTACGGAGCCAACATGTTCGTCATAGTCGGCAGTCTCGAGATTGGAATCGCGGTCGCGGTACTGATACCCAAGGTCCAGCGAGAGTGGACCGTGGATGGGGACTTCAAGATCGCCTTCGGCTGACGCGGTCCGGTCTTCGCGGCGTTCGTCGATCGCGGGTGTAATATTGTCATAATCAAGCTGCTCATACGTCGCGCCCAAGCGTAGCTTTGACTCTCGACCCAGCATGTCGAACCGCTGGACAAAACGGGCTTTGGCCGATTTGCTGTCCAGATCGAACACGTCGCTTTCAGCGTCTTCTGATCCGACTTCGCCACCCAAAGATACGTAGCGGTCGGTACCATCGAGAAACCAGAATACGTCCAACCGGCCAGCCGCACCATCGGAGTCACGCGCGTCATCGGTCTTGAAATCCTTTTCGGTGTGAACGTAAGCCGCGCGCAGGAAAAGGGCATCGCCGAACAGCTTTGAAATGTTGGGCGAAACTTGCGAGTAGTCGAGATATCCTTCGTCATCGAGGCGGGCATGAACATAGTTCGCCAGAACGCCGGCCTTCAGGAGGCCAAAGTCATATTCGCCTTCCGCAAAGCCGCGATGAGTTTGCAGGTCGAACGCATCGAAATCCTGATATGATGTCTGGCTGAATTCGTAGCCGCCGCGCAGAACGAGTTTCTCAGTAGGATTGGCATCCACCTGGGTCTTGCCGCGCAGAAGGAGGGCGACATCGCCCTGGTCAGTGTTTTGATCGAGGTCCGGGATACCAACATTGCTGTCGGCAGAAACGCCAGCACTCGCTTCAAATGAAATCTTGTAATCCTCTTCCGCGAGTGCCGGAGCGCTGGTGAGAAGCGCCGTGAAGCTGATGGCGGTGAGGGCCGGGAGGCAATTCGTCGTCTTCATGGGAAATCTTCCTGAACAAGAAAGGATGAAGCCGGCGGTCCGCGAGGGGGGGAGCGGAGGGACTATGACCGCCGGCTTCGTGTGCGCTGGGTCTTTAGAGGCCCAGCGAACCTGTGATGTCGTTGACGATTTCGGTGTTCACCGCATCACCGACTTCGGAAGAGATCTCGCCGGCGATTTCACCGGAGATTTCTGATGCGATGTCAGCATTGACGGTCTCGCTCACGGTATCCGACGCCGTTGCCGTCACATCGGCTGCAATATCTGCCGATACATCTGCATTGCCGCCGAGGCGATTGGCGCTATCGAGCGTTGCCGAAGCCGTGTCAGTGACTGAACCCGCAGCTTCGCTGGTTCTGGACTGACCTTCATCTAGCGTCGATTTGGCCTTCTCCGCCGTTTGGGCAGCGACTGACGTGCCGGTCGAGACCGTGGCCTGGCCGGCCGCCCTGGTACGCTCCGCGACATCGTTCGCGGTCGATGCGGTCGCATCTATGCTCGATCCGGCTTTGGCCGAACCACTGGAGAGTAGCGAGCGGCCTGTGCCAGTTGCCTGGGCTTTCAGCGCGCCAGCAGTTTCAGCGGCGTCTGGGGCCTCCGGCGTATCGACATCTGCGTCGCTATCGCCGTCAGCCGAACCGTCTGTGGTCTCTTCCACTGATCCAGCATTCTGTCCGCTTTCGATATTTGCATTGGCGTTTGCCGAACCGTTCGCTTCTATCGATGCATCACGGTCTTCGCCGGATACTTCAGCAGACGTACCTACAGTCGCGTCAGCTGAAACGTCTGCAGAGAGTTGAGCTGCGGCAGGGCCGCAAAGGCCAAGCGCAAAAACTGCAGCGAGAGCGGTCATCGAACTTCTGTTCCGGATCATGTGCATCTCCTTTTTCATCGACATGATGCAGGAGTGACGGACCGTGCGA
>JAYZBJ010000278.1:0-6181 GCA_036338795.1 Pseudomonadota bacterium
CAGCCTCTTTCGATCTGGAATTGCCCGTCAAGGGCGCTTCGCGTCCGCAGGATTTCACCCTTGACGGGCAAGTCCAGATCGAACACCTCCAGTTGATGCGCTTGCTGAGTCCCCACGCCCAACCTGAAAGAGAGCCGGGCGATCCCGGCCCGGACTGGCGTCCACGGTTCGGACTGAATCAGGCGCTTCGTTGGACGTTGGAGGGAGTACTCATTCCGCTCCTGGTATTCGGGCTTGTTTGGCTTGTCGCAAGTTTCGGCTATTGGGCCCACAGCGACGACAAATCCTTGCAACGAGCCACCGCAAACGGCGGCGCCTTAGCAATCCTGGGTTTCCTCCTGAGCGGTGGGGGATTGGTTCTGACTTGGATATTCGCCATCGGTGTCCGCTGGAGCACAGTCTTTCGGGTCATGGGCGCCATTTTAGCCATGATCGCGCAGTGGAACCTCAGCGGCTGGCTGCTCGAGCAATGGTAAGCCGCTAAAGCCGCCAGTATCCGCGCCATCGGCCAGAGACCAGACTGAAATCGGACCGCCATCGGCCTGGTTTCGGACGGGCTCCAGACGCCTCCCGCACAAAAACATCCGCGCATTCACCCGGAATTCAGCCGAAACCGCCTCAAGCCTCCGGCTTTGAGGCCGCCAGTGCTGCACTAGCTCCGCGTGTTGAGCTGCCACGCTGTTGCCACCCCACGGCAAGGACGGCTTGACCGGCGAGCGGCTTTGCGCCACTCGCTCAGCGCCATGGCACTGAAAGACTACCCGCACACACCCGATGGCCGCTACTTCGTGGCGAATGGCAAACTCTGGCGCTGCTCTGATCCGCGTCTGACGCCTGAAGGCCGCAAGGCGCTGACGAAGAAGCTGATGGAGGCCCGCCGGAAGGTGAAGGAAGTCCAGAATTCGGAAGTCCGCCTCAAACGAGCCCGGCGCGCGGTCAACGCGGCGAAAGAGGCGCTCGGCGAGCGCGGCCCTGTCTGGTGGAGCGATGGTGCCCCGGACGAAACGATGAAGACGCCGAAAAACTCTTCCTATGCCGACTGGTGGGAGAGCCTCAGCGAGGAAGAACGCGCCCGCGGGCTTGCTGCGCCCCGCGCCTGATCAGCCTGTCGCCGCCCGCAGGCAATCGACCACCGCCTGACGCACCGGCCAGGGCGTCCATGCCTTGTCGAGCCGCGAGAGCCAGTGCTGGTTGTGATAGCCATGCTCGGCCGTCGAGACCTGCCACGACCTTGGCAGGATGCGCCGGCCGAGGATCTGCGCCACGTGCGCCATCTCGAAGGTCGAGGCGAAGCGTAGCTCACGGCCCTGATGCTCAAGGATCCAGACCGGCCAGCCGCGCGTGCCTTCCTTCTTCGGCATGGGCGGATCAAAGGCAGACGCATTCACCCAGACGCCGCCGCCAACGGGTCGGTGGACCGCCATGGTCACCGGGGTGATAACGCGCTCGGCGCTGTATTCCTTGTGGAGGCGCATGGCCCAGTATAGCGCCGGCGCGGCAAGACCGCCTAGAGGCGCACCGTGCCCGATGCGTGAATGGCGGCTAGCTTGCGGTGCATGTCCTCGACGTCGGAAACTTCGATGCGCTGGGCGTCTTCAAACGCCCAGTCACGCGGCTCGCCATATTGGTGCTCATAGGCTTCGTCGAACTTCTCCTCGGTGAGCTTGCCCGCGAAACGGTACGTGTTCATCTCGTCGTCCGCCTCGGCGCGCGACCCGCCCGGCAGGTAGATCGCGCCGGAGCCAAAGTCGACCGCGAAAGCGATGATGCCCGGAACGAGGAAGAGGAGAAGGCCAAGGCCATCAAGAATGACGACGGCGGTATCGAGCCGTCCGCCTGTCTGGCCGCGCCGTTCTGGATAGAGGATCGTGCCGCATCCGGCGAGCGGGGCCGCGATTGCGCCCGTGCCTGCGAGCACAAGAAGGCGGCGTCTTGATTGGTCCATGGTGTCCTCCTCCGGTCATCAGTCAACCGAAGGGGAACGCAGCAATCGCTACACAGTTCCGCCTAGCCTGCCGGGCAGTCTGCCTCGTAACGCACGGCAATAAAGGCTGAGGGGTCATTGTTCGAATAGTTGAGCGCGTACAACGGCTCAGACCGGGTTGAACAGCGGCCACGCCGCTCTGCCGAGGCCTCGACCTTCGGGAAATCTTCCTGCGCGGTCCGGTTCTCGAGATTGACGAGATAGACGACCGGATAGGCCGCCTCATCTTCCGGCAGCTCGACCGGGGTTTCCGGCGGGTGAAGGTTCTGCGTGCCAAGGGTGAGCACATAGGACGGTTCGGCGAAGCCAAGCGCGAGCACGCGGTCAGGCCCTTCCGTCTCGCCGCAATCGGTGCGCGGGATACCGCAGACTTCGGCCAGGGCGAGTTTCGCGGTCTCGGTCGCCTGAATCCAGGTCTGGGTCGGCAGGACGAAGATGCGGGCCTGCCAGCCAAGCAGCACGGCAGCAGCGACCCCGCCGGCAACGGCCCAGCCGATCTTGCGGCCGAGCATCGCAATCGCGCCGACCAGCGCTGCACCAAGGCCGAGATACCAGAGGAACATCGGATAGTCCGCTGAGCCAGCCCACTGGGCCAGTACCACATCTTCGCTGACAGTCTTGAAGTCTCCGGCCTTGTCAGCCTGCAGCATCTCAACCGCCCAGGGCGAGGTGAATGCTATCAGCGCGGCACCGCCGATGACATAAAAAAACGTCGAGGCATATCGTGAAAGCGGCGCGCGATTTCCCTCCATCAGCTTCACCGCTGCCCAGCCGCAAAGCAGCGCGAAGGCCGGATAGGCCGGCAAGATATAGTGGCTGAGCTTGGTCAGCAGAAGCTCGAAGAAAATCCAGGTCGTGATCGCCCACGCAACGAGGAATTTGAGTGCATCCCGGTCGACGTCGCCAAGCGATTCCAGCGTGCGGTGGCGCACGTAGCGCCATGTCAGGGCGACTGCTGGGACGAGCAGCAGGATACCCGGGAAGAACCAGGCCGGCAGGTGCATCAGGTGATAGCCCGGCAGGCCGCCATGACCTTCAGAGGCTGAAACAAGCTTGTCCTTGAGGTCCTTGCCGACAGCGCCTTCGACATAGGTGCCCTGAGTCGCGATCTGGATCAGGATCAGCCATGGCAGCACCATCAGCACGGTGATGAGCGGGCCGGGCCACCAGGCGAGGCTTTTCATCCAGTCATGATTGCGCCGGTCCCACAACCACAGCACAAGAAGCGCCATACCTGCGACAAGCGAGATGACCGGTCCCTTGATCAGGAAGCCTGCGCCATGGATCACCCAGAAGGCAATGGCGAGCTTCTTGTCATTGTCCTTGCGCAGGTAGAGCCGCAACAGGCAGCCCATCGCCGCCGTGATCAGGAAAACGAGAACCCCGTCCGTCTTGGAGATGTGGGCTTCCGAGGTGAGTAGGAGGCTGGAGCCAAACAGGGCTGCCCCGATGAAGGCAGCCCGTCGCCCTATGGCGGCCATGCCCAGCCAGAAAACGGCAAGCGTGGCGAGCCCCGCGCCAATCCAGCTCGGCACGCGATAGGTCCAGACGTCGAGATTTTCTCCCTCGCCGAACGCCGCCGTCGATCCAGCCTGGAGCCAGTGAATGCCGGCTGGCTTCTTGTTGCGAAACTCGTCCTGGTACCGGATTGCGATATAGTCCCCGGTTTCCAGGTACTGCTTTGAGGCCTGCGCGAAGCGGCTTTCATCGCGGTCCAGGGCGGGCAGGTTGAAAACGCCCGGTGCGGCTGCCGTCATGGTCAGCGCAAACAAGATGAGCCAGGCTTTCCAGCCTGTAGAGAGACGATCGATCCAGTCCATTTGGGCCTGCTTGTAAACCGTTCTGCCGAGCCGCGAAACGGCAAACCTCCAGCATTTAGCAGAAGCTGATTTGATTTCAGCAGAAGCGGCTCTACGGTGCGCGCCTCAGTGGCTTGCAAGGGGTTGTGGCATGAAGGCCTGGTTTCAGATCGATCTTTGGAAACGCGTTATGGTTGGCCTCGTGCTCGGCACGGCCGTCGGCGTTGCCCTTCGATACGGCTTGGGCGAGGAATCTGCATCATCTGCTGCAGGTTACTTCAAACCTTTCGGCGACCTCTTCCTCAATCTCATCCGGATGCTTGTCGTCCCGCTGATCTTCCTGACGCTTGTGTCTGGCGTCCTGTCCATGGGCGATCCCAAGCGGCTCGGCAGCGTCGGCGGACGAGCGATCGCGATCTATATGGGCACGACGGCCGTGGCCGTAACGCTTGGCCTGACCATGGGCACGCTCTTCCAGCCCGGCGCAGGCTTCGACGTCTCAACCGTTTCGGCCGAAAGCATCGAAGCGACCCGCGAGCGGCTCGAAAGCGGTGGCGCCCTCGAAACCGTCGGCGTCTTCGAGCAGATCATGCGTACCATTCTCTCGATCGTGCCGACCAATCCAGCCGATGCGATGGCGCGCGGCGACGTGCTGCCGATCATCTTCTTCGCGATCATGTTTGCCGTCGGCATCCTGCTCGCAGGCGAAGCGGGCAAGCCCGCCGCAGACTTCTTCAATTCCGCATCCGAGGCGATGCTGCGGCTCACCCTGATCGTCATGGAAACTGCTCCATTCGGCGTCTTCGCCCTGATGGCGTGGGTCATGGCCGATTATGGCTTCGAGGTCGTCATCGCACTCGGCAAGATGACACTCGCCCTATATGTCGCATGCGCGCTGCATATGCTTCTGACGCACGGCTTCCTGATGAAGTTCATCGCCCGACTGCCGCTGATCCCGTTCTACCGTGGCATCACGGATGCGCAGATGGTGGCGTTCTCAACCTCGTCGTCCAACGCGACCCTGCCCGTCACCATGAGCGTCGCGCAGAAAAACCTCGGCATCGGAAAGCCCGTCGCCTCCTCAGTGCTTCCGCTCGGCGCGACGATCAACATGGACGGGACGGCACTGTACCAGGGCCTGATCGCCCTGTTCGCGGCGCAGGCCCTCGGCATCGAGGTAACGTTCGCGACCTATATCACTGTTGCGGTCATGGCGACGCTGGTCTCGATCGGCACGGCAGGTATTCCTTCTGTCAGCCTGTTTCTTGCGACAACCACGCTCGGTGTGATTGGCGCAACACCGGACCAGATGCTGCTCATTCTCGCACCGCTATTCGCCTTTGACCGGCTGCTCGACATGATGCGCACCGTGACGAACATCACGGGTGACCTTGCCGTCTCGACCGTCGTCGCAAAGTGGGAAAACGAGATCGACGAAGACGTCTTCGTGGCGGAAGACCGCTATTAGGACGGTCGCTGGGAAAGCGTTTGCCTGACACATTTGCCGATCAGGCGCGCTTCCTCTTCACGCGGAGAGCCAGCGCGCCAAGCGATCCCGATCTGACGGCCGATGACCGGGCGGTCGAAAGTTCGAAGCGTTACATCCGTGCCGGCCGTGACGCCTGCATCCGCCGCAATCTTCGGCAGCAGTGAAACGCCAAGACCGCCAGCCACCATCTGGACAAGTGTCGCCAGCGAGGTCGCGCCGACATCGGAATTCAGGCCTGTCTGAGACAGTGAGCAGACCGACACCGCATGGTCTCGCAGGCAGTGTCCATCTTCAAGCAGCAGGACGTCCTCACCGTTCAGGTCTTCGGGGTTGAGTGAGTTGGTGCTGGACAGCTTGTGGTTCTTCGGCCCGACAAAAAGAAACTCGTCGTCGCCAAGGATCTCTGTCTCAATGCCGGAAGCTTCCCATGGAAGGGCGATCAGCGCTGCGTCCAGCGTCCTGTTGCGAAGCCCGTCTATCAGCCGGTCGGTCTGGTCTTCACGCAGGTAGAGTTTCAGCTCAGGATGGCTCGCCCGCAGGGCCGAAAGGGTCGGCGGCAGCAGGTAGGGCGCGAGCGTCGGGATCGCACCAAGATGGAAATGCCCGGTCAGCGGTGCACCAGCCTGGTGAGCAGCTGCGACAAGGTCCGCCGCGCTGGACAGGATCGCCCTCGCCCGCTCCACGGCTGCTTCGCCAGCGCGGGTCAGCGACGCGCCACGTGCTTCGCGTTCAACGAGCTGAACCCCAAGGATCGCCTCCACTTCCTTGATGGCCGAGGACAGCGTTGGCTGCGTCACATTGCACACATCAGCGGCTCGCGAAAACGACTTCTCGTCCGCAAGAGCGCATAGAAACTGGAGTTGTCGGAGGGTCGGCAAGTGCATTGATGAAATCTATCGCAGAAATTTT
>JAYZBJ010000279.1:0-8363 GCA_036338795.1 Pseudomonadota bacterium
GGCGAGACACGCGCCTCGCTGAAACCGAAGCTCACCTCCCGCTTCATGGCGGCACGCGGCGTCCTGCCCGGCACGAACACCAAGGGCAGCGACCTGATGCAGCTTTCGGCGTATGAGCTGGATGAGAGCGATAGCAGCATCGAGCGCGCCGCTGCCGCGATCGAACTGGCCGCGCGTGAGCCGTCTCTCCTTTTCATCTTCACGCACGATGTCCGCGAAGCACACAGCGCTTGGGGCACGCGTCCGGCGAATCTCCGCCGTCTGGTTCGCCTCGCACGCGACACAGGCGCGCAGATGGTCACCCCTTCCATGGCCCTTCAGCCGATCTGCGCTAAGGAAGTGGCATGAGCTGCCAGACCGTCACCGTTGTCGTTCCGACGTTCAACCGTCCGGAAAGCCTGCACCGCGCTGTCGAAAGCCTTTTCTGGCAAAGCGCCCGCAAGGACGGCTTCAAGGTGCTGGTCGTCGACAATTCCCGCGAGGCAACGGCCCGGTTTGCGTTCGATGCGCTTGAGGAGCGTGCGCCGGACGGCATCGACCTGACCTACCTTCACGCCCCCGAGCCGGGCGTCTCCAACGCCCGCAATGCCGCAATGGATGCGCTTGAAACACCGCTTGCGGCATTCCTCGATGATGACCAGACCGCGCCGGTCCACTGGCTCGAGACGCTCATTGCGGGATTCGATCAATATGGCGCTGCAGTAACGTTCGGCCCGGTGCTGACCGTGCTGCCCGATGGTGTCACGCGTCACCGCGCCTACTTCGAACATTTCTTCGCCCGCGATCCAGGCCATGGCGACGGCTATATCCATAAGCCCTATGGCTGCGGCAACGCGCTGCTCGACACACGACAGATCCCGGGTGAGCAGCCTTGGTTCGATGCCCGCATGAATGAAGTGGGCGGTGAGGATGACGTGCTGTTTGCGCGGATCGGCGCGGCAGGAGGCAAGTTTGCCTGGGCCGCTGGCGCCAGCGTCAATGAGCATCCGCTGCCACAGCGGATCAGCCTGTCCTACACTCTGCGCCGGGCCTTCGCCTATGGGCAGGGCCCATGCACGCTGGCCCGCAAGGCGAACCCGCCGCGGTACGACAAACTACTGATGTGGATGGCGATCGGTGCCGGCAAGTTTGTCCTGCACGGCGCGGCATGGCTCGGCCTCTGGATTGCGCGCCAGCGCGACCGGGCCTTCCAGCTGGACCTCGCTATACGCGGCCTTGGCAAGGTTTTCTTCTGGAAGAAGATGAAGTTCTACGGCGCGTCGACCATTCGTCAGGCCCGCCCCGGTAAGGCCAAAACTTCAGAGACCGGCACGTCGAATACCGACGCTGTAGCGATCAACAGCTGACCGATAGCGAGCGACGGGCGTTTTCACCGCTGCCGCCTGGCTGAGGCTGAGCGCGACCTTGGCTGCAATGGCAACATAGGTCACCCAGACAATCGTGTTCTGCTGCAGCGCGATACTCTCCGACAGGCTGAACAGGAGGAACTGGGCCACCACACCGAGTGCAAAAAGGCCCGTCCAGTCTGAGGTGGCGAGGATAGCGGATCGGACAAGGAACAGCACGAAGCTCAAGGCAAACCCGGCCAGACCGACGAGACCGATTGATAGCGCCGTCTCGATCCAGCCATTATGCGCAGTCGGCACCAGCCATTCGGTTGCCAACCGGACCATGTAGGCCGGCTCGGAGTCTGCGCCCCAGAACGCAGCGTACCCATAACCGACCCACGGCCGCGCGCTGATCGCGTCCATCAGCGCGGTCCAGATGTCCGTCCGGCCGGTAAGCGTTGCGTCCCGGCCAAGCAGCTGGAACACCACCTCCGGTGCAAAAACGAGGATCATGGCCGCGCCTCCAAGGACGACGACACCCAGCCAGATCGTTGAGATGGTCGTTGCCACACCGCGCCGCATCCAAGCGCCCGCAACCAGAACGGCGAAGCCAAGCAGCATCCCCAGCAGGGCCGTCTTCGAGGTGGACAGGATGACCAGCGCCGCACAGAGCAGCAGCCCCCCACCCCACACCCTGCGCCCCGGGCGGTCCATGATCAGCAGGAAAGCCATCAGGAAACTGGCGCGCGCCATGTGACCACCGAGCGCGTTTTTTTCCCACCACATGCCGCGCCACGCCCCCACATGGACCTCATCCATCACCGCAAATCCCGGTGCGATGACTCCGGAGACGAATGAGACAAAGGCCATGAACAGCCAGACCGTGCCCATCAGGCGCAGCAAAGTCCGCCAGTCATAGCGCACGGCCAGGAAAAGACCGCCCAGTGTTGTGGCGACAATGGCGATGGCGCGCCTTTCGGTCACGCCAGGCTCGA
This sequence comes from Pseudomonadota bacterium, assembly GCA_036338795.1. Taxonomy (GTDB): domain Bacteria; phylum Pseudomonadota; class Alphaproteobacteria; order Caulobacterales; family Hyphomonadaceae; genus Henriciella. Next base: position 2,324 of record JAYZBJ010000279.1, read on the forward strand.
TCGACCAGGTCACGGATGCGCAGGCCAGGATCAGGATAAAGATCAAGAAAGGTAGCCGCAGGATCGCGCTGAAGAACCGGACCGGCATGCTGGCGCACCCAAGGATGATCAGTCCGTACACCGGCAGCCACATCAGGCGCAGGAGTGTGCTTTCGGGATTTGTTTCGCTGGCGAGCAGTCGCGGCAGAAGCCCCTCGGTGAACATGACGAGGCAGAGAAAGACAACCGCATACTCGGTGAAGCGGATGAGCGTCTGAAGCGGCGTCCTAACCTGCGAGGCGGTCTGCGAAACGGGCATCGCTTCCCATCCTGTTCAGAACGAGCCCGGCAACGCGCCCGCCATGCGCCGTGATCTCGTCACGCAGAGCGGCGACTTCTTCCGGCCCGGTCGAATCCGCCTGCACGACGATAAACACACCATCCATACGGCGCGCGAAGAAAAGGCCTGCAGATGTGCGTGTGACAGCCGGAGCGTCTACGACAACCCAGTCAGCAGCCTGACGAACGCGCGACCACCATTCCGGCTGGTCCTTCAGGCGGACCGACTGCCCATGGCTGACGAGCTCATTGCGGAAGCGCGAAACCAGCAGTCGGGTGCGATCAATTTCGTGGACGCTGAGCAACTTGCCCGTCGCGTTACCGCCCGACTTCGACTTCACAGGGGCAGACAAGGTGTAGATCGGATCTGTGCGCAGCGAGGCATCATAGGCCCGCCCCGGCTTGCCGACGCCTCTTGCGAAGCCACCCTCGAACGCGGCAAACGCCCCGTTCCTGCGCAGGTCGATGTCTAGGAGCCAGGCGGCTTTCTGGGATTTGCGCGCGGCGAGCAGCGCAAAGGAAGCAGCTACGCTGCTCGTGCCTTCGCCTTCATTGGCGGCAATGAACATGACGCATGTGCCGCCCCTGTCCGAAGACAGTCGCGACGCGGTGCGCCAGACACCGTCTATCTGATCTCGAATATCCCGCATCGTCCCGCAATCTGTTCAGGATTCGGGCTAGCACGCGTCTGGTTAACGCTTTTCTGAACCACGCAATTCGGCGCTTCAGCGCGCCATGCCGACAGAGCCGACAACCGGCAGGCCGATCGTGCGTTCCAGAGACCGCGCCGTCGGGAAACCAGACCGGGTCAACGCCCGCAACAGCCCGAACATCAGGGCTGTGAAACCAGCGAAAAGGAAAGCCAGAGCCGCTACCGGCAATTTCAGGCTCTTGCCCTTTATCGGCACGCGCGCCGGCTCAAGCACGCGAACGCTATCGGCCGACTGATTGGAGATTTCCGCAAGGGCCCGTTCCTCAATTTCGCGAGCGGCGAAGTTCCGGACGTTGGCTTCCAGCAGGGCCTTGCGGCGCTGCAGTTCCTGCCAAGCAGGAGCGAGCTCGTTGAGACGCTCGAGCCGTGCTTCGACACTCGTCAGCTGGCGCTCAAGCTCAGCGCGCTGAAGTGCAAGCGACTGGGCTTCGGCTTCGAGGTTTGCGGTCGACTGTTCGATCTGCTGGTAGACCGGGTTTGGCCCGCGCCGCGTCGTGCCGGAAAGTCCATCGCGGGAGGCGAGATATTCTTCAAGCTGGTCGATACGTGTATCGATGGCCTGCACCGCGCGCGAGTCCGCCGTGTAGCGTGAGAGAAGCTCCTCACGCTCCATCCGTAGCTCGGTCAGACGGTTCGCTGAGCTGTCCTCGACATACAGGTCCTGCTGGGGGTTAATCCGCGAAAGCTGCTGGTTATAGATATCAAGCTGACCTTCAACGGCGCTGGCGCGGGACTTGTTGGTCAGCAATTCGCCGGAAATGGTCGAGAAAAGTTGCTGCGCTGTCTGCCGCTCGCTTTCAAAGTCACCGATTTGATTGCGCTTGAGAAAAGCGCGGATTTCGCCTTCAACGCTGAGTAGCTGACCTTCGAACTTCTTGCGCTGGTCGCGCAGGCTGTCCGATCCCCCAACCGCGAAGACTTCACCGCGATAATCGAGATAGGCACCGATGATGGCGTTCAGCAGTTCGGCCGAAAGCTGGGCGTCCTTGTGCGCGAGCGATGTGCCGATCACCGGCGTCTTTGGCGCTGATCCTGCCTTGAAGGACTCGCTCAGCGCGGCGACGCCTTTCTGGAAGGTCGCTTCAACCAGGGCATCGCGCTCGGCGGTGGGCGTGTCGGCGAGTTTTTTCTCCATCGCTTCGACAAGTTCTGGATAGACACGGGCGAGCGGAAAACGCTCAAGCGCGCGCTCAGCGACGATGGGGCTACGCAGCACCTCGATTTCGGCTTGTATCAGCTGTTCCTGTTCCGGCGTGGCACCAGCGCCCTCAGTGCCGACCTTGGGACGATACACGCTTTCCTCGCCCAGCCGCACATAAAGCCGCGAGGAAGCCTCGTAGGCTGTCGGCATCTGGAAGGCTGCGAAGAGACCGAGCGCGAAGATCGGCAGGAAGATGAGCAACATCAGCCACTTGGCGCGCCACAACTGAAGTACGAGTTCAGCCGCACCCATCCAGGGACGCCGGCGTACCACGCCCGCATCAGGACGGCTCTGGCCGCCCGGACCCCAGTCTTGAGTTGCTGTCATACGCTCGAATGCTCCCCCTCGGATGGTTAGCCAAGTCCTGACCCAAGCCGCTTGATAATTCCTTAAGCATTAACGAAGAGCCTTGGCCGTGCTGCAGCCCTTATTGAAGCGGACGGAAATGAGACGCTCTCTCCTGATCCTGCCCCTGATCGCGCTTGGCGCTTGCCAGAGCGTCGATCCGGTGCCCTCACAGTATTTTCCTGTCGCTGAGTGGCGCCACGAAGACGGCCAGGATGCCGCCTACCTGCTGGCGCCCGGCGATACGCTACAGGTCGTATTTCACACTGCCCCCGAGCTCGACCGTGAAATCCGCGTTGCGCCTGACGGGTCAGTCTCGCTACCGTTCATCGGGTCCTTGCGTGCATCGGCGCGCACCGCTGGCGAACTGCGCGCCGCACTTCTGGAAGCCTACTCCAGCGAGCTGAAAGACCCGGATATCGATGTCATTCCGATGGCTTTCGACAGCCAGAAGATCTTTGTGGGCGGAGATGTGCGCAATCCGGGCATGGTCGACCTGCCGGGACAGATTGATCCGCTACAGGCCATCATCATGGCGGGCGGGTTCTCGGAGACAGCTAAGCCGACGCAGGTCGCTGTCCTGCGGCGTATGCCGGGCGGCCAGGTCATGTCCGCGGTGTTTGACGTCCGCAAGGGCATCAATGACCCGCGCTATGCGGACTTCACGCCGCTGCGCCGTTTCGACGTTGTCTATGTTCCGCGTACGGCGATTGCGGAAGAGAACCTGCTCATGCAGCAATGGTTCAGGAGCGCTCTCCCGATACAGTTCTCGCTCTACTATGATATTTCCGGCGATATCCGGCGCTAGGCCGGACATCGGCCTAGTTCATCAGGTTCAGCCAGTCGCGGGCGGATTTGAGTGCGCGCTTGATCTCTTCGCTCGACATCATGTCGGCCATTTGCTGGCGATATTCCTTGGCTTCTTCAGAGCCCTTGAGAACAGCGAGATTGAACCATTTGTGCGCGGCGACCATGTCTGCGTCGACACCCACACCGGTAGAATAGGCCAGGCCCACTCGGCACAGATCGTCGCCCGTTGCGTCCTGTCCGACCCCTGTTTCCGGGGCGACATCCATTGCCATTTCTGAATACGGCATTTGACTTCTCCACTAACACCCGGATCGGACTGGCGCTTCCTGCGGCCTTATGTGCCCGATCCCCAAAAACCATCACGTCACGCCTCGGTGACGAAGAACAGCGTGCCCTCAGAGCTTTGCGACATGGTTAACAGGAAAGCCCGGAAATCGTCCGTGTGTTAACAAAATTGCCGACGCCATTAATGTTAGTGGGCTGATTGATATGTTCGGCCTCAATAGTGATTTCGCTTGCCGGTCTACAGACGTCCGAATGACAATGCCGTGAGAATTGAAATCTGGAGCAAGGCAGGTTTCAACGGCGCCTGGTCTTTGCTGATGCTGGTACCGCTGGTGAACCTGTTAGCGTTCTGCTACCTCGCTTTCGCGAAGTGACCGGTTCACCAGAACGTGGCGCACCCGGAAGACTTTCGATAACGTCAGCCATTGCCTGACAACGCACGTCCGTCGCACCATGCCCCCAGGAGGACTGGTTCATGGTGATCGCATTCTGGTTTTTGATGTTCGTGCTCAACATCGTCTGCTTCTGGCGCATTTTCGAGAAAGCGGGGTTCAAGGGCGCGTATGGCTTGATGATGGCTGTGCCCATTCTCAACGTTGTCGGCCTGCTATTGCTTGCCTTCGTTGAGTGGCCCGTTCACCGCCTCGTCGACTATCTCGACAAGCGGAGAGACGACTAACATCTGCATAACGTCGCCATTGCCCTGCCGAACCAGCTTGGGCATTGGCCCACGCCCGCATATAATCCACCTGTCATGACAAATCTTTTCGAACCTATCTCCTATTCGCTCTGGAAGGATGACAAGGCCGCCTTCGCCGAGAAGCTTGGCCGCTCCTTCCGTGAGACTGGCTTTGCCGTCATCAGCGACCATCCGGTGAGTGATGCGGTCATCAACCGCGCCAATGATGCCGCGAAGGACTTTTTCAAGCAGCCGGACGATGTGAAGGAGAAATACCACGACGCCGCTGGCGGACGTCAGCGTGGTTACACGCCGTTTGGCACGGAGAACGCCAAAGGCCAGTCCCAGGCGGACCTCAAGGAGTTCTGGCACACGGGCCGCAAGTTGCCGGAAGGTTCGAAATACCGCGAGACGATGAAGGACACGCCTGCCGTCGACGAAGTACCGGGCTTCGATGAGGCCACCTATGCCTTCTACAATGCGCTCGACACCTTTGGCCGGGACCTGTTGCGCGCTGTGGCGCTACACCTTGAGCTGCCGGAAGACTGGTTCGACGACAAGGTCGAGATGGGCAATTCCATCCTGCGCCTGTTGCACTACCCGCCGCAGGAAAACCCGCCGCCGAAAGGCACGGTTCGCGCGGCTGCACACGAAGACATCAACGTGATCACACTTCTGCTTGGCGCGGAAGAAGCCGGGCTGGAAGTCTGGCACCGCTCAGGCCAGTGGTTGTCCGTGAATCCGCCTGCCGGTTCGCTGGTCATCAATTGCGGTGACATGCTGCAACGCCTGACGGGCGGCGTATTGCCATCGACCACGCACCGCGTCGTCAATCCTGAGCCGGCGCGTGCAAAATTCCCGCGCTACTCAACGCCCTTCTTCCTGCACTTCAATCAGGACTTCGTGATCGAGCAGCTGCCGCAATGCCTCGAAGAGGGCGGCAAGACGCAACCCCCGATCACAGCGCAGGATTACCTGATGGAGCGCCTGCGCGAGATCGGCCTCGTCAAAGCCTGATCTTCCGTCAGATCCAGAATCTCCCTTGCCCGACGCGCCGTTAAGGCGTCGAATGTGCTGATGGCTCGCCAGAAGCCGCGCAAGGGAGAGACAGGACATGTTCGACAATGATGAGTGGCTCGCCAGGGTGCGCGAAGATGTGATCGACCCTGATCGTGAGATCGTCGATCCGCACCACCATCTATGGCCGACGCCGAACCGCCACGGCATCGTCTACAATCTGGAAGACCTTTGGCGGGACACCGATGACGGGCACAAGGTCACCCAAACCATTTTCATGGAATGCGGCGCGGCCTATCGTGAGGATGGGCCAGAGCATCTGCGCCCGGTCGGCGAAACCGAATACGTCACGCAAATGGCTGAGCGGACGAACGCCACCCCCGGCAAGGCCACGATCGCCGGCATTATCGCGCATGCTGACCTTCGCCTGCCACTCGACCAGCTTGATGAAGTGCTCGACGCGCACGAAACCGCGGCGAAGGGCCTGTTTCGCGGCATCCGCCATGCGGGCCCCTTCGACGCGTCGAGCGAGCATTTCCGAATTCGGCCTCGGTCACCCGAAGGCCTCTACCGCGACAAGGATTTCCGGCGCGGAGTGGCCCACCTTGGAGAGCGCGGCCTTACCTACGACACGTGGAACTATCACCACCAGATGCTCGATTTTCGCGATCTG
>JAYZBJ010000280.1:0-17917 GCA_036338795.1 Pseudomonadota bacterium
GCCGGCAACGCCCTCATCAAGGCGCGTGCCGCAGCCAAAGCGACCGGCGCCCCCGCATTGTCAGACGATAGCGGCCTCGAAGTGACCGCCTTGGGCGGCATGCCCGGCGTGCACACGGCGATCTGGGCCGGCGAACCACGCGACTTCTACAAAGCCATGGAGAAGGTCGAAAACCTGCTTCAGGACATTGATGCGAAAGACCGGAGCGCACGTTTCGTGTCGACACTGGCTGTCGTATGGCCTGACGGGCATGAAGAAGTGTTCGAAGGCACGGTCGACGGCGATCTTGTCTGGCCACCGCGCGGAGAAAAGGGCTTCGGCTATGATCCTGTTTTCGTCGCGAAAGGGGAAACCGAAACCTTCGGTGAGATGGACCCGGCCCGAAAACACGCAATGAGCCACCGTGCTGACGCCTTCCGCAAATTGAAGGCTGCCCTTCTCTGATGCCAGAAACTGCGCCGCCCTTCGGGCCGGAGCACGGCTTCGGCCTTTATATTCACTGGCCGTACTGCACGAAGATCTGCCCCTATTGCGACTTCAACGTCTATGCGGCGAAGGACAGGGACAATTCAGCCCTCATACAGGCTTTGCATGATGATTTGGCCAGGCATGCCCGCATGCTGGCTGGTCATCCACAGCTTGGCTCGATCTATTTCGGCGGCGGCACACCGTCCCTGATGCAGGCGTCAGACATTGCCGCGCTGGTCAACAGGGCCGAAGCGCTGTTCGGGCTTGAGGACGGCGCGGAAGTCACGCTGGAAGCCAATCCCAACGACGTACTGGTGGCAGACCTGCCTGCATGGCGGGATGCAGGCGTGAACCGCCTTTCCCTCGGCATCCAGTCGCTCGATGACGCAGCGCTCCAGTTTCTCGGGCGCGAACATGATGGCGCGGATGCCAGACGGTCGGCTGACCTCGCAGGACAGCACTTCCCGAACTTTTCAGTCGACCTGATTTATGCCCGTCCCGACCAGTCAAAGGCGGAATGGACTGACGAACTCAAGGCTGTACTCGCACTCGGTGCGCCGCACCTGTCACTCTATGAGCTGACAATCGCCGAGCGCACCGCGTTTGGACGAAGGGCGGAACGCGGTGACCTCATCCCCATGCCGGACGACGATCAGGCCGACCTCTATGAGCTGACCGATCGTATTGCGCAGGATCAGGGCCTTCCGGCCTATGAAGTTTCCAACCATGCCCGGTCAGCTGATGTGCAGTCGCGGCACAACCTGACTTATTGGCGAGGCGGAGACTGGATCGGCATTGGCCCCGGTGCGCATGGCCGGCTGACAGTGGATGGCCACCGGCTCGCCACGCATGCCGCACGGCGTCCGCAGGATTATGTGAGCGGGATCAACCCTCTGGCGGAAAGTGTTGAGGCGGAAACTCTGTCATCGCTTGATACGGCCCGCGAACTTCTCGCGCTTGGCCTGCGCCCCGATGAGGGGTTCGACCTGTTGCGGATACAACAGGCTGCGGGACAGCCAGTCGATCAGGAAAGGTTGGCCGACTTCGTCTCCCAGGGCCTCGTTGCGCAGTCTGGGGAGCGCACGAAACTGACACCAGACGGGCGGCTTCTGGCAGACCGTATCGCCGCAGAACTGTCGCCCTAGTCGGTTTCCATCTTGCGGAAGCGCTTGCCCTGCCGTTTCATGATTTCGCGGCCCAGTGGCTCGGGCAGGATGCGTGTCAGCGTGGCGACGCCCTTGTTCACGGCGCCCGGCACCACGACGGGATGTCCCCGTGTGACACCGTCAATGCCCGCCTCGACGACCGGGCCAGCATTCATCCACATCCACTTGGGCGATTCATTGGCCATCTCGCGCGTGCCGTTCACATCGTGGAATTCGGTATAGGTGAAGCCCGGACACAGCGCCGTGCAATGAATATCGTGCCCGGCTTCCTTCGCCTCTGCCTGGATGCTTTCGGAGAACTTGATCAGCCCTGCCTTCACGCTGGCATAAAGCGTATGACCGCCTGATCCTGGCGCATAGCCGGCAAGTGACGCGACATTGATGATGCGCCCAAAATTCCGTTCCGCCATGCCCGGCAGCAGCTTGTGAACCAGCTCGATCGGGGCGGTGTAGAGCACGCGGATGAACTGGGCCTGGTCTTTCCAGCTTGTGTTGAAGAAGGTTCCGGGCAGTCCGTACCCAGCATTGTTGACCAGCGCATCAACATGCCGACCCGCCTCTTTCAACTCTGACAGGATGCTGTCCACGCTCTTCACGAGGGCAAGGTCCTGCGTGATGACCAGCGTGGCGACCTTGTATTTCTCCTCGATCTCGCGCGCGAGCTTGTCGAGACGATCGGCGCGCCGGGCCGTCAGGGCCACGTCCCAGCCCTTGGCGGCGTATTGCCGGGCAAACTCGGCGCCGAGGCCGGCAGAGGCGCCGGTAATCAGGGCGAGACGGTTGGGTGCGCTCATGCTTTGCTTCCTTTGCGCCAGAGGTTCACCTTGGTCAGGAAGGCATTCTCGCTCTTCTCCAGCTTGAACCCGGCCTCCTCCATCGGTGGCGTGAAATCCCAGCCGAGATAGGCCTTGTAGTAAGGCTCGTGGAAGCCTTCAGGGAAATATTCGAGGATGCCGTCCAGCCCGGCATTGTCACCGAACTGCAGGCTGTCTGCGATGATGAATGCGCCGCCCGGTTTGAGGACACGCGCTGCTTCGCGCATCACCTCCCGGCGCGTTTTTTCCGGCAGCTCGTGGAACAGGTAGATGCTGACGATGATGTCCACGGACGCGTCTTCCAGTGGCAGGACCTCAGCCTGCCCCTCTAGGATATCGACGTGCGGCCACGACGCCACCATCTGACGGGCGCGCTCAGCATAATTCGGAGAAAGGTCCAGCCCGCGTGCGTCAAGGCGCGGGAAAGCGCGCATCGTCTCTCGCAGGAAACGGCCCGTACCGCAGGCAAGATCCAGCAATGCCGTCTCACGCTGGTCCCGGCCTTTCAGCTCACGTGCGATATCTGCCAGCGCGGCACGGCGCATCGCATCAGCCGAGCCGGTGAACAGCGCCTCGACCTGATGGTCATAGAGTTTCGCACTTTCATCGGACAGCCAACCATCGGTCTGGTAGTGGAAGTTCTGTCGATAGTAGGCAGGATACCGGTTGGAGCCATCGAGCGTCTCTCGCACCTCGACACCATCTCGCGCCACGCGGCGGCGATCCACCTCAGCCACATCCTTGAGGAAGTGCCCGGCCCGGCGGACAGCCTTGCCGAGATCGGCCAGCCGAACATCCTCCGGTGCGGGATAGAGGCCTGCTTCAATATTGGCACGATCCATCGCGAACAGACGGAAATACGCTTTGCGCAGTTCGCGTGTATCAACATCATTCTGCGGCTTGAATGGCGGCTCACCGGGACGGTTGAAACCGGCAGAGCGGCGCTTCGCAATAGCGTACTGAGCGCCATACCAGGCGGAGCGCAGGCCTTGGGCGGCGGTATATTTCGCACGCCCGATTGTCTTGTTCGTATCGTCGAGAACTCCCATGCGCCCAATATTGGTCACAAGGCCCCATCCGTCCAGTGGCACGGCATATGCTGTGACCAGACCGGGCCGAATGTCTTCAGCCTGCGTTCAGGTAGCCCTGTTAGTTTGCAGGCAGACGGCAAGGGACATGTGCGTCCTCCAGCCTGTGAAAGGAGTTTCGATCCATGATCCGCATGGCAATCTTCGGCAGCGCCGCTGCGCTCGCGTTCAGCCTTCCGGCCGCTGCCCAGTCATACGCTTATTCCGGTCAGGGTTATGATGGCTACGGCTATCAGGGCCAGGGCTACTACAATGGCAATTGCGAGCAGGAGCGCAGCAACAACAAGGCTGCCGGCACCATTGTCGGCGCCATTGCTGGCGGGCTGATCGGCGCGGCCATTGCAGATGATGGCGATGACCGACACCGCTATCGTGGGCACCGCTACAAGCGCAACTATCATCGCGGTTACCGCCACGGTTACCGTCATCACCGCGACAATGATGGCGATCAGGTTGCCGGCGCATTGATTGGTGGTGTCGTCGGCGCAATCGCTGGCAACGCCATTGCAGGCAGCGCCAGCTCGAACGACTGTGTGAACCGCGTCTACAACAACGCCCCGCAAGCCAATCCGCGCTATGGCGGCATGAATGTCGCCCCGCCGACGCGTCAGGCTTACAGCAATGACTGGCGCAACGATGCCCAGCCGGTTCGCCTGAACCAGCCGCAGGGCGGCTATGGCGAGTACGGCCTGCGCGACGGTGAAGAACTGTATGGCGGTAATTATTCCGACCCGCATTACGGAGCAGAGACCGGTGCCACCGTTACCGGTTACAACACTGGCTATACGGCGCCGCGCGATACCGGTGAATGCCGCACCGTCTACCGCGACCGCTACATTAACGGCCAGCGTGTCAGCGAACCTGCCACCGCCTGTAATGTCGGCGGCGACCGGTGGGAATTTGTAGAGTAGATTAGAGTTGGGAGTTTTCCCCGATCAGGGCCGCGATCATTCGCGGCCCTTTTTTGTTGCGCTTGCGTTCCAGGAACGAACGAGCCCTCAGGATCAGCCCGGTACGATGGCCGCGATGAGCCGTGGCCCCTTCTGTTTCATGGCGTCTTCAAAAGCGGCATCGAAATCCTCGGCTGTCGTGACTGCCGTCGCCGGGACGCCCATGGATTCAGACAGGCTGACCCAGTCGATATCCGGTCCACCAATCTCCAGCATTTCCTTGGCCGTCGGGCCCGGATTTCCTGCACCGGTGCGGGCGAGTTCGATGTTCAGGATGCGGTAGGTGTGGTTGACGAAGACGACCGTGGTCACATCCACCTGCTCACGCGCCATGCTCCACAGCGCCTGATTGGTGTACATGCCGGCGCCGTCGCCCGTCAGCGCGATCACCTTGCGGTCAGGCGCCGCGACGGCTGCGCCAAGCGCGAGCGGCAGGCCCTGGCCGATTGCACCGCCCGTCAGGCCCATCCAGTCATGCGGCTCAGCCTTAATGGTCGACAGGAAGACCGGCATCGAATTGGACACACCGTCGTCAGACACAATGGAATTCTCAGGCATGTGGCGCGCAATGCTCTTGCCGACAGCGCGAGCATCGAGATCGCCGGACGGAGCAGACGGCTTATCAAGTGGCGCCGGCGCAGCAGCTTCGTTTGCGCCCATGGCGTCGGCCAGTGCTGCCAGCGTAGCCGCGCTATCGGTGTCTGCGCCGCCAAGGTCCATCGTCTCGCAGCCTTCAGGTACGAGCAGGCTCGGCTTGTCAGGATAAGCAAAGAACGCGGCTGGCAGGCTCGTTCCAGACACGAGCATCAGATCGGAGCCCTCAAGGTCGTCCATTGCGCCTTCGGCAAAGTACTGCATCCGGTCTGGCGCGAAGACGCCTGCGCCCCGACGCATCCGGGCGTAGAACGTATCGGTGAGGACGCGCAGGCCCGCCTGTTTCAAGCGCGCCGCAGCCTTCAGCCCCTCTTCGCTGAGCGCGGTCCCGTTGATGACGATGACCGGCTGTTTCGCCCTGCCGATAGCGGCAGCGGCCGCCTCGATCTTTTCAGTAGGCGTCTGGCGCAGCGATGGGCGGCGGGCTTCGCCGCCTTTCACACCACCTTCGGTCCAGGCTGAATCAGCCGGAAGGATGAGGGAGACGGGTCCAGGCTCGGGGCCGAAGCTTGCCGCCCAGGCTTCGGCCGCCAGCGGGCCGGTCGAAGCCACCGTGTCGGCTGATTTGATCCAGATCGAGTTCGGCCCGGCAAGGCCCATGATGTCGGAATTGAGCGGCGCGTCATAGCGCCGGTGCGGCACGGCATGGTCGCCGATAACATTGATCATCGGCGTATGCGCACGCTTCGCATTGTGGATGTTCGCGCCGCCATTGAGATAACCCGCGCCGAGATGCAGCAGCGTCATGGCGGGCTCACCAGCGATCCGGGCGAAACCGTCGGCTGCGCCCGTCGCCACGCCTTCAAACAGGCACAGCACCGAGTTGATGCGTGTCTCCCGGTCGAGAGCGGTTACGAGGTGCATCTCGGACGTGCCCGGATTGGCAAAGCAGGCTGTGACGCCATTGTCGGCAAGCGTTGAGACAAGCGCATCAGCACCTGTCATCGTGGTCGTCTCTGTATCGGCCATGGTGTTGCTCCCTATGTAGGCTCGCTTGGTCGCCTGCCCTATTTGATTTCTATGATGTCTGCGTCGAATGGCTTGGCGTAAAGACGTTGGACATCGCCTGCGCGCAGTGTCTGGACGCGCCCCTGATTGATGTAGCCCTTTTCGGTGATCTCACCGGCATCGGCCTTGGGCATATCGGGCTGCAGCAGGATGCGCGAGACACGCTTGGCGGCATTCGGGTTCTGCTGGTTGTAACGGATCAGGCCATCCTTCACCGCGCCCCGCACCGTGTCGTCAGCGACCAGCTCATCCAGCTCGACATTGCGCCCCGTCTTGCGGCGGCACCAGGCCTCATTGAGGAAACCCAGCAGCGCGATCTCATCCTGATTGAGACCGCAGACCACGACATCCGACAACGCGCCATCAACGGCCTCGACAGCCTTCACGCGGACGGTGCCAGCCGACACCCAAGTGCCATTGGCGAGCTTGAACTCCTCGGCGATCCGGCCATCAAAGGCGAGGCCCTCTTCCGGATTGTCCGGATTCTTGAACTTCACGGCATCACCGAGCTTGTAGAAGCCTTCCTCGTCGAAGGCTTCGGCAGTCTTTTCCGGATTGCGGTAATAGCCCTGCGTGATGCCCGCGCCGCGGACGCGGCATTCCATCTTCTCGCCGACCGGCGCGAGCTTGAACTCGGTGCCCGGCAGCGGCAGGCCGATCAGGCCCATCGTGTCGCTCGGCCAGTGGACATTGGAAATGGTTGGCGAGGTTTCGGTCGCGCCATACCCGGCTGACAGGCTGATCCGCTCCCCGGTCACCTCGATGGCGACCTTCTGGATACGTTCATAGATGTCCTGCCCCATGCTGGCACCGCCATAAGCCATGACCATGATACGGGAGAAGAAAGTCTCGGCGAGTTTGCGATCCTGCTCCAGTTCGGTCGCGATCGCGGCCCACGCAGCCGGAACAGTGGTGTGCTGCGTCGGCGAGACGTCACGAAGGTTGCGCAGCATTTCCGGCAGGCGAGCCGGTGTCGGCGCGCCCCAGTCAATGTAGAGCGTGCCGCCCCAATCAGTCATCGAGTGCAGGATGGAGTTGGCGCCATAAGTGTGGCTCCACGGCAGGAAGCTGACCATGACCTGAGGGCCCTGGCTGACCTTCTCCAGCTTTTCCACGTCCCAGACCGAGCGGATCATTTTCACCATGGAGGCAATGTTGCCATGCGTGTTGATCACCGCTTTCGGCTCACCGGTGGAGCCGGACGTCAGCATGTACTTCGCCACGCTTTCTGAACTGAGCCGGTCATAGGCGAGATCGACAGCGCTGGTCGGCGCCTGCGCAAATTCCTCAAGCGACTGGCTGGTCACGCCCGTCGGCTTGTTCTTGCGATAGAGTACGAGGCGATCACCCACATCCATCCCGTCAAGACCGCGCTGATATTCTGCGCCATCCTCGACATAGATGATCGCGGGCGTCGTCAGCGTATCGATATGGTTGAGGCGTGCAAAATCCTGGCTCAGCGTCGCATAGGCCGGGGTCACCGGGACGACCGGGCTGCCGGCCAGCATCGCGGCATACATGACCAGCGCATTCTCGATCGCATTACGCGAGAGGATCATCACCGGCCTGTCCTGAGACGCGCCTGCATCGAGAAAGCCTTGCGCCAGTGCACGGATCTGGCGGAAGCCTTCGCCATAAGTGATGGTTTTCCAGCCCGGGCGCGACGGTTCGTCAGGATCACGTTGCGCCAGCCAGGTCTGCTCGGGCCGCGCTGCTGCCCAGTAGGCGATCGGCGCCAGCATGTGAGGCGGGTACGGTCTCAGCGGCTGTCCATTGCGCAGCAGGATGGAGCCATCGTCGCGATGCTCGACCTCCAGTTTTTGTGGCAGGTACGGGATTTCGCGGAACGGTATTTCGGAACTCATGGAAGTCCTTCTGTCGTGATCTTGATTGGCTCACCGCAATGCTTGCAGTGGATCGCATCGCGATCATGGCGCACCAGACCGCAGGTTTCACATTCACAGTCCACCTTATGGTCCGGCTCGATGATCGCACGCAAGAGTTGCAGGAACAGCGACAGGCCCAGCACCATGACAAAGATGGCGAGAAGCCGCCCTGCCTGCCCTTCAAGCAGAACGTCGCCATACCCTGTCGTGGTCAGGCTGGTGACGGTGAAATAGAGCGCGTCGACATAGGTCTGGATGTCATCATTGCCTCCGACCTGCGTCGCATAAACGATCGCGGCCATGACAAAGACGAAGACGACGAAGTTGGTCACCTTGTCGATGATGCGCTCATGACGCTGGAAGAGCGGCGTCAGCCCTTTCACACGGCGAATGAAGGTAAAGGCGCGGATCGCGCGGACAGCACGCAGGATGCGCAGGAAGGCAAAGTTCGAGACCAATAGCGGCGCGAACATCGTGATGACGACGACGATTTCGGCCCAGTTGATCCACTTCAGGAAGAAGCGGTGCTTTTCCTTCTGGATGTAGAACCGGGCCGCCAGGTCGAGCGCGATGATGGCGCCGATCACGTAATCGATCGTGTAGTGGCCGCGCTCACGGGAATCGAACGGGGCCCAGAGGAAGTAGGCGATCGTCAGGAAGTCGAACACCAGCAAGGCCCAGCGAAACCAGAAGGACGCCTTCCCGGTGCCCTCATAGAGCCAGAACAATTGCCTGTTGAGCCCCTTGCGCTCACTCATTCAATCCGGCCCTCCAAAGCCCGTTGCGGCAACTCTTAGACCGCTCTGCCCCGCCCTGACAAATCCTCTCGACTGTGAGTCGACTTCTTGACCTGTCATCTTCGGCAAGGGCCATATATCTATCAAAGCGTAATAATCAGGGTTGCTTCCATGCCACGACTTTCCGTTTCCGTCCTGCCACTTCTGGCGTCGGCCGCATTCATGACGCTGGGCGCGTGCGGTGGCGGCGGAGGCGGGGGCGGAAACAACAGCTCGCCGCCACCTCCCCCGCCCCCACCGACCGGGAGCGGGCCGACCTATCAGCCGGGCGTCTATCCAGCGGCAAGCACCTTCAAGGACCAGTGCGCCAATCCCCGGTCAGGCGTCGATATTGAAGGCAACCCGTTTCCCGATGAGCCGGGCTCGCTGCTGGAAGAGCTGTTCTGGCTACGCTCATGGACGAACGAAACCTATCTCTGGAACGATGAGGTCCCGGACCTTGATCCCAATGACTACAACAACCGAGAGACCTATTTCGGCCTGCTGAAAACCGACGAAGTCACCGCATCGGGCACACCGAAGGACGACTTCCATTTCAGCGAGCCGACAGAGGATTACCTCGCCTCGCGCACATCCGCACCGCAGGCGGGGTATGGCGCCAACTTTGCCATCTTCGCGGGCACGCCGCCGAGGGATGTTCGCGTCGTTTACACCGAACCGGGATCGCCAGCTGCCGATGTGGTCAACGGCCAGCAGAAGCTGATCCGCGGCAGCAAGGTGTTGCGGGTCGACGGCGTCGACGTGATCAATTCCAACAACACAGCCGCGCTGAACGCCGCCCTTTTCCCGGAGAATGCGGGCGAAACGCATGAGTTTGTGGTGCAGGACCCGGGCGCATCAACGACGCGCACAATCCAGCTCACCTCCGCGCTCGTCGTGCGCCAGCCCGTGCAGGCAACCAATGTCGTCTCAACCTCGACCGGCGATGTCGGCTATATTCATTTCACGACGTTCAGCCCCTTCTCTTCAGAAGAGCAGATCATCAATGCATTTGAAGTGATGGCGGACGAGGGCGTAAGCGATCTTGTACTCGACCTTCGCTATAATGGCGGCGGCCTGCTCGCGGTCGCGAGCCAGCTGTCCTACATGATTGCAGGGTCAGCGCAGACGAATGGGCGGTCCTTCGAACAGCTTCGTTTCAATAGCGGCACGGGTGGCATCAATCCTGTTACAGGTGAGCGCAATGACCCGATCCCGTTCTATTCGCGCACGCTTGGTTTCTCGACCGTGGAGGGCCAGCCCCTGCCGGCGCTCAACCTCGATACAGTCTATATCCTGTCGACAGGCGGCACATGTTCAGCCAGCGAAGCCGTCATCAACGGCCTGCGCGGGATTGACGTGGACGTCGTCCTGATCGGCAACATTACGTGCGGCAAGCCATACGGCTTCTATCCAACCGACAATTGCGGCGAGACCTATTACACGATCCAGTTCCAGGGCGTGAACGACAAGGGCTTCGGCGCGTATGCGGATGGCTTCGTCCCGGAAAATTCCACGTTCGGCTTCGGCGCGAGAGCGCCCGGCTGCGTCGTAGCAGATGATTTCAGCAACCAGCTTGGCGACCCAGACGAAGCCTTGTTCAGCGCCGCACTCCAGTATCGCATCGACAATAGCTGCCCCAGCCTGCCGGCATCGACCGGCGCCGAGAAAGCTCCGGCGGGCACCCGTCAGGAGAACGAGGTCGAAGGCCTTGAGCTGACCGCGCCGCAGGATTCGCTATTTGAAAATAATCGCGATATGTCCATGCCCGGTGAATATCGGGGACGCACTCAATGATGATCCGGATACTTTTTACAGCATTGGCGGCCCTGCCGCTTGCTGCCTGCCAGACTGGAACAGACATGACGCCCGCAACGCTGGAACGCGCCGATGACGCGACGCTTGCGCGGGTGAAGTCTGTTCTGGCTGAAGCCGTCGGGCGCGCAAACATCCAGCTTGGCCAGGATGACCTTTCGGCCAACTCGACCATCACCGTGCTGCCGCCACCGCTCAGCCCGAACGAGACGGCAAGCCCGGCCATGCCGACAGTCTTCACCCTCGTCACAAACGGCTCAGCCTGTTTCCTTGTGCGTCAGAAAACAGGTGAGACGTTCGAGCTGCAGGGTGTGGACTGCGCGGCCGTCGAGGGCTGAGCCCTCAACCCTCCTCGCCAGCGAGATCCTTCAGGATGATGCTCCAGTGGTCCAGCCCGTCATAGAAGCTGGCGACCGGCAGGCGCTCATTCAGGCCGTGCGCGAACGTATCGTTCGGCTTGGAGGCCTTCGCGCTGATGCCATAGGTGTCATAGCCGAGGTTCCGGTAGTGCATGCCATCGGTACCACCAGCCGACATGTGCGGGATCAGCGGCACATCAAGACCGCGCGCTTCGAGTGAAGCCTTCACCGCATCGAACACATCTTCCCGCATGCCGGATTCCGGGCTGACCGGGAAATCGGAAATCAGGTTGAATTGAACGTCCTCATTATCGACAGCATCGCGCAGGCGCTGCTCGGTTTCCTCGATCGTGACCCCCGGGAAAATACGGCAGTTCACGGTCGCCGTCGCCGATTGCGGCAGTGCGTTCTCTGCATGTCCACCACGTAGCATCGTGGCGACGCAGGTCGTGCCCGTCTGGCCGATCAGGGATGGGTCAGCGCGCAGCGTTGCGACGGCGTCGGCATCTTCCGGGTTGGCTGCGAAAGCGCGCATTGCAAGGCCGATCTTGTCGAGGCGCTTGCGGCCACCGGCTTCCATGGAAGCGAGCGTCAGGTCGCTGTAGCGGACCGGGAATTCATACGCCTCGATCGCTTTCAGCGCGCTTGCCAGCTCATAGATCGCATTATCCTTGCGCGGCGTGGATGAGTGCCCGCCCGGATTCGTGACCGTCACTTCGAAAGTCGCATAGGTCTTCTCAGCCCCCTGCACGCCATAGTCGAGCGGCTCATTGTTCGGGCCGAGCGTAAGGCCGCCTGCATCGGCGTTGAGGATGAATTCCGGGTCGATATTCTCAGCGACATATTGCGCCTGCGCGCGTGTCGAGGTCATGCCGGATTCTTCGTCGCCCGACATCACGATGACGATGTCACGGGTCGGCTCGAAGCCTTCCTTCTTCAGCCGGATAAAGGTCGAGACGAGATTGGTGACGCCATACTTGTTGTCGGAGGTGCCGCGACCGAAGAAATAGCCATCTTCCTCAACGAGCGTGAACGGCGCACGGACCCAGTCTTCCGGCAGCGCATCAACAACGTCACCATGAGCAAGCAGCACAATCGGCTTCTTTGTTGGCTCACCCTCGGCGCGATACCAGACCATCATGCCCTGAATGGCTTCGCCTTTCGCATCATAGTCGGTGATCTCGATGTCATTGTCGGTGAAGCCTGCGGCTTTCAGCTCATCGGACAGGTAGGAAAAGAGTTCCGGTGTTTTCTCCTGCCCGCGGGCGGTGCGGATGGAGACGGCCTTCTCGAAAATCTCGAAGGCTTTTTCTTCATGCGGTGTACGGTCCTGTGCAGCCATAACCGGCGCAACAGTTGCACAGCACAGCGTCGTGGCGAGCAGCAGCCTCTTGAACATGGGGAATCCTCTCTACGTGTCTGAATCGGCGCGACCGTAGCGAATATTACAGGCTTGTCAGCCTCCATTGGGTCACCAATTGCCGATAATCCTCACGATACCGCCTGAAGTCCCTGTGGCACCTCGGTTTCCCCGAACATCATGAACAGACCGAGCGAGGATGGCGGAGAGCTGATCGACAGGAATTCCTGGAAGGCGGGTGAATAGGCAGCCCGTCGATGCGGCCACCAGCCCTCATGCACGCCGGGGCTGTGATAGAAGCGCAGGATCGAGTTTTCCCATCCCGCCCATTGCCCGTCATCCAGCGCGCCGGACGCGTTCTGGTACCAGGCCTGCTCACACAGTTTGAAAAAGCTGAACAGGAAATAGTGAGCGAGGATACGCTGATCTCGGGTAGCCTCCTCCCAGTTGCGCGTCGCAACCTGAAGCGCATCTCCAAGGGCCGGAGATTCGCTGCCGGGTATGTTGATTGCGGCGATCGCCGAAGTGATCGACTGGACCGAAGCTGTCTTCTGGGCGCGTGTATTCTGGCGAATGGAAATGATCAGGGCGATCAGTGACGGGATCACCGCCGCTGCAGCCAGGATTTGCGAGACCAGGTAAACCTCGTTGAGAGACACCACACCCACTCCGGCCTGATACGCCGAACTGGAATTTACGCCAGTTTCCGTAAATCCTGAACTGGATTCTTGGCAGGGCAAACCAAGACCGTCAGGCGGGGAAGCTACTTCACAGCCTGCAGCTGTTCCCACAGGTCAATGGGTGGAACGTCCCGCACCATCGTATCGACCTTGTCCGCAAAGCCGGCATTGAAATAACCCCGGCAGAGCTGCCAGAGCGCACGGACTCGCTCGGTGCCAAGCACGAAATAGATGACTCCCTGATAAGTCTCCCAAGACTCTTTCGTGATCGCACCGTTCTGATATTGCAGCCACTCATATTCGCGCGCCCGCATCTGGCCGATCATCCAGAAAAACAGCTTGGTCTTTTCCTCGAAGCTCGGCGTTTCGGCCTGCGAGAAGATGCGACCAAGCTCGGGGAAATCGACGAACTTGTAGACGCCGGTCTGGTCATAGGTGAGCTGCGCCTGGCGCGCTTCGGAGCGCATCTGGCGGGCGCCCTGATGCACCTGCAACGCGAGATAGATGAGGGTCGCGGCAACGACCACAACGCCGACGATCTGAGCGATGAGGGCGGCCTGTTCGAGGGTCATGAACGCTCCTCCAGCAAGGTTTTCGTCTTATCGAGCTCTTCCAGAACTCCCAAGGAAAGCGGCGTCAGATTGTTCTGCCAGCGATGCCACGAGAAGAGGGCCTTGATCAGCTCACCCTGCTCGCAAGCCTCAGCGAGCGGCGCAGCGAGAACCAGCGGATAGCTCTTGTTCCATTGATACGTCCGCCCCGCATAGGTCGTTTCGCGTGGCGGCCGAGGCTCTCCGATACCAAGCACTGGGACGTTTTCGATCGGAATGTCGAGTGGATGGAATTCCGCCCAGCTCGACTCGACCTCAAACAGGTCGAACATGAAGGCCAGATCTGCGAAACGCTGGCGCTCTCTCGATGTCTGTTGGGACAGCAGGACGGTGTCATTCGTCAGCGCATCGAGGGACGCGCGTCGCAACCGGATGCTCGCTGACCCCCTCGCCGATCGCAGCGCGTCATCGATCAGCACCTTCGCACCAACAGCGTCGTCACAGGCCTGCAGCGCTTCAATGGCGGCTTCCGCGCGCGGCAGGGAGATGGCGAGATCGGCGATGACGCGATCCAGCTCGGCAACGTTCCTGTCGATCTCCGCTTCGAAGCGGATGAGGGCTTCGTCATAGGCCGCGCTGTCGGCCCGCGCCTGGTTCCAGTTATTGACCTGCAGACCGATGAACACGCCGAAGACAACAATCAGCGTCTCGATCACGACCGTGAACCAGTCCTGTTTGCGCAGCGCTGTGGTGAGGCGGCGGAGGATCACGCCTCCATCTCCAGCAGGGGCGCTGTCGGCCCGGCCTCGATCAGGCCGTCAACGAGGTCACGAAAGCCCGGCGGGAAATGGTGCCGGCGCGCCGCCCAGAAAGCCTGATAGTATTTTGAGGCAAGATGGTCGCGAAAGTGGTTCTGCGTATGCTGCCAGAAATCCTCCTCAAAAACCTTTTTCCGCGCTTGATAGTGCATGACCTGATAGCCACGCGTCAGCATCGTGTAGAAGACGTTGAGCTTCGTCCGCTCGGCCGGCTCGAAGGTATCCGGCCCCATCTCCAGACCGCGCAGGAACAGGTCAACGAGGCTGGCTTCCTCCAGGGTTTTCATGTGATCGCGGAAGAAATCGTAATAGCTGACCGCCGTTGCAATCCGCTGCTGGTTCGCCGAATGGCGCAGCTGGAAACCGACGAAAATGAGTGATCCGATCACAGCGAGCGAAGAGATGATCCCGGAAAGGAAATAAATCTGTTCGAGCGTCATTGGTCCCGCCCTGCGCTATTGCCCGCCAGAGACAAGGTCCCAGAATTCGGCGCGATTGTTAGTTCGCGGGAACGACCCCTCCGGCGCATCCACGCCGAGAAAGTCACATAGCGGCGCCCAGCCCTGCTTCACCTCGAAGACAAGTAGCTGCTCAGCCGGAATAGCCTCTTTGACGGCCTCATTGTGCGCCGTGAACCGGGCCATACGCTCAGCGTCGGACAGGCCGTCAGGAAAGCCACTCCTGGCGATCACGCCATAGGCCATGTCCAGCCAGGGCTTCATGTGCGGCGGCGCATTCTCGCGGTCTTCAATTAGCTTGGCGATTGTCGCACCAAAACTCGCCGCCCAGCTTTCGGGGCTGCGCGTCGAAAGAATGAACTGTGCATCTGGATAGGCGGCGTACAGCTCCTTGTAGAAGCCCGATGTCGGCCAGTCGACACTGCTGGAATAGCCATCGAAGATCGCGTCCCAATCCGGCTTTCCCGCCAGCGCATCATTCCACTGCGGCACCCGTTTTTCGAGGTCGTTGAACACCGCTTCCATGTGATAGCACGGCCCGAAGCCAAGCTGCTCAAGCGCCAGCTTCAATGACATCGTGCCCGTCCGGCCGAGGCCAGCCCCAATGATTTTCATGTATGGTCCCACCCATGCAGGCGGCCCGCCCGTCCTTGCCGGGCTCGAAGCCACCAATGAGCGGATGCTACCGCGTTAACCAGAAAACGACAGCCCTGGTGTCAAAAAATTCTGATCAGGCCGTTTCCGGCTCCAGCGTCTCGTTGAACTTCACAGGCTTGCCGCCGCCCTTTTGCGTGATCTCGCCGTCGCGCATCACGAAATTGCCGCGGATGATGGTCGCGACGGGCCAGCCCTTGGCTTCCATGCCGTCATAAGGGGTCCAGCCGCACTTGGTCTTGGTCCAGTCGTGCGTGATGGTTTCCGTGCGCTTCAGGTCTACGACAGTGAAGTCAGCATCATAACCTTCCGCAATGCGGCCCTTGTTCGCGATGCCGAACACGCGCTGCGGCCCTGCCGATGTCAGCTCGACGAAGCGGCGCAGTGTCAGCTTGCCATTGGCAACATGCGTCAGCATCAGCGGCACAAGCGTCTGCACACCCGGCATGCCGGATGGCGATGCGGGATAAGGCCGCTCTTTCTCCTCGCGCGTGTGCGGGGCGTGATCGGTGGCGAGCACATCCACGATCCCGGCATTCAGCGCACGCCACAATGCATCCTGGTGGCGCTGTTCGCGCACCGGCGGGTTCTGCTGGGCAAAGCCCTTGAGGCGGTCATAGCAATCAGGTGCGGCCAGGGTCAGGTGGTTGGGGAGCACCTCAACCGAGGCGACATCCTTCGCATCCCTCAGCAGCTCCATCTCTTCCGCCGTGGAAATGTGCAGCACATGGATGCGCTTGCCGGTCTTGCGGGCGATCTTCAGCAGGCGGCGGGTCGAGCTGACGGCCGCTTCAACGTCCCGCACCTCGATATGGCTGTGCCAGTCCCCCTGTCGGGCAAGGTCGCGCCGCGCTTCGAGGCGGTATTCGTCTTCCGAGTGGAAAGCCGCCCGGCGTTTGATCGCGCGCAGCACCGCTTCGACGCCTTCATCATCCTTTACCAGCAGGTCACCCGTCGAAGCGCCCATGAAGACCTTCACACCGCAGCAACCCTGCATCTGCTCCATTTCTGCCAGCAGGTGCGGGTTCTCATTGGTCGCGCCGGCATAGAAAGCATGGTCGACATCCATGCGGCCCTTCGCGCGGTTCAGCTTGTCGGTCAGCATTTCCGGCGTTGTCGTGGACGGGTTGGTGTTGGGCATCTCGAAGACCGCCGTCACGCCACCCAGCGCCGCAGAGCGCGCTTCGGTTTCGAGGTCGGCCTTGTGCTCCAGCCCCGGCTCGCGGAAATGAACCTGGCTGTCGATCACGCCCGGCAGGATGTGCAGCCCGGTCGCGTCATAGACCTCTGCGGCCTGTGTTTCATTGAACTTGCCGATGGCAACGATCTTCTCGCCGCGCACCGCAATATCAACTTCGTCTTCACCGCCCGGCGTCACCACCGTGCCATTCTTCAGGATCAGGTCGTAGGTCTGGGTCATGGCCGCGTTATGCGCCCGTTAGGCCGCGGAGTCACCCATCCGGTTCATCACCGCACGCGGCGGCCAAACTCATTGATCAGATAGTCGATCTGCTCACCGGTTTCGTCAAAGGTGTAATAGTAGCCCTGATAGGTCTGCCGGCGGGGCGGCTCGATCTTGTAGTTCTGGATATGCGCGACGCATGCATCCGGGTTGAACTGGTTCACCGAGATCTCGAACGCAGCGTTGGCGTCGCGGTGATCCTCTCGGAGCATCTGCGCAAAAGCCAGCCAGTCCTCCGCCTCGCAGGGTTCTGCCCTGTCGACACAGCGGTCCAGTGCAAGATACCCCTCCTGAATGCGCGGGCGCAGGGCATCCAGGAAAGCTTCAGCCTCGAAGATACCGACTTTCATTGCGATGACATCATCCTCGCAGGCACGACGGGATTTCTGCGTTGTGTTGCAGGCCGCAAGCGCCAGCACGAGCCCGAAAACCGCAAAACGGGTCATCAACATGAAGTGCCTCCCCGGGCTGGCCTCGATCAGCATCCGAATCGCGGATGCGCCGCTCCATCATCCAAGTCCTGCCCGTGGTGGCAAGGGTACGCTTGGCGGTCCGGCGCTCGCTGGACGCTCACCAGCACGCCACCAGAATGTCGATAGAACGTGTTCTGGAACGTCATGAGCGTGGAAACGGGGTGGTACTTTGCAGGGGAGTTTCCTAAATCCACGGCATGCAGACAGCCCTCCTCCCGAACCGCTCCATCCTTGTCCTTGAAGGCGCCGATACGCTGGCCCTGCTTGAGCGACTGGTCACGAACAACACGCAGGAATGGACTGCCGGAGAGGCGCGCTATGGCGCCCTGCTGACGCCTCAAGGCAAGCTGATCGCCGATTTCATCGCTCACCGCACGCAGACGGGCGCCCGCCTGGACGTCGCGACCAACGCGATCGGCGACCTCTCGAAACGCCTGCAAATGTTCCGGCTGCGCGCCGATGTGCAAATCGGCGTC
>JAYZBJ010000281.1:0-3037 GCA_036338795.1 Pseudomonadota bacterium
GACGAAGACGAAACCGTCGATTCCAGTCTTGCAGCAGCGGCCACCACGATGACGTTCGCAGCGCCGGAAACTGAAGATTCCCAACCAGAAGCGACAGAGGCTGACGAGTCGAATATCGAGACCGTCGATTTCTCGCGTCCAGCTGAATCAGAGTCGGTAGCCGAACAGATGGACGCCACGGAAGACGAGCCCGCTTCAGCGGATCAGCCGGAGCAATCAATTGAAACTCAGCCCGATACCCCCAATCCGTCGGCACCGTTCACGCCTGCAGGCTCCTTCTCGCTGAGCAGCCTCGGAGCAGGCATCGGTTTTGGCACTACATCAACCGGCTTTCAGCCCTCCCCGCCGAAGCCTGCGGGAGAGGTCCAGCCTGCCGAGGAATCCGTCAGCAAGGCATCGGTGTTTATTGATGCCACCGATGACTATCCGGGCGACAGCTCTGTTTCCGACAGCACTGGTATTCCGGATGTGAGTGATCTTGCAGCGGCGGATGACTATGTCGAGGCATCGGTGTCGAATGAGGATCTCGATGCTGTCGTCCCGCCGGAGGCGCCGTCGGTGTCTTCCCTGCAGGAACCTGATCGAGCGCTGTCGCTGGTCGACAATCAGAACGCATCCGAACAGTCCGAGGAGGAAACGGCAGACGAAACGCCTCGCCCATCCCGGCCGAAGACGCGCTTCAACCCATGGACCTGATCAAAATCGATTGAATTAAGGCCAGTATCAGAGCCGCCCTCTCTCAAGGGCGGCTTTTTTTACGTCTATCCTTCGGACAAGGCGCCGAGCACGCGAACGCGAACGCTCGTTTCACGCCCTGCATCATCCACAGCGCTCACCCGGTAGAACCCCGATTTCGCCGGCTTCCACACTGGCAACCCTGCATCATCGGTCTCGCAAGGCTCACCGTCGACAAACCAGCGCAGACGCCCTTCACCCCGCCCTGCCAGCACGAACGGACGCGCTGGCTTGCCATTAACATCACCTGACCAAAGCTCTGCATCCTTTGGCGGGAAGAGAATTTCCGGCGCAGCGCTTCGCCGGTCGAACCGGGCCAGTGCACCTTTAGCCTCCGCTGGCCGCTCACTCATCAGGCGCCCTTTCGCCCCGCCTCCGCTGCCGAGGTGGTATGCGGCCCGATCAGCAACTTCGAACAGGATGGGCAACGCTGTGTCGCGGCCGGTTGCCCCCGGCCTCGGCGCGCCATCTGCCCGGCCAACCCAGACGACCACTGCATGATCCCCAGACACACCAGCGGCCCAGGCATCACGGAACCCATAAGACGTTCCTGTCTTGAAGGCGATCTGAGGCGCGTTCGCTGTGAGCCGACCAGGCATCCTGCCTTCTGGCGTTGGGGCATTGCGAAGGATAGATAGTATCTTCTGCGCGCTGTCAGGCCCCATCAACCGGTATCCCCGGGCCTTGCGCATTCTTTCTTCTTCGTCGGCCGTCCAGACCAGCGGCTTGGCTCGCCCGCCATCGCCAAGCGCAGCATACAAGACAGCCAGTTCGCGCGCCGTCATGCCTGCGCCCCCCAGCGCTAGCGCCAACCCGGGTTCGCTGTTGGCTCCCTTGGAGATGCGCGGTGGTGCGCCTGCCAGGGCCAGCGTCGCCGCAAAGCGTTCCGGACCGACCCGGTCCAGCGCGAGAACGGCTGGAACATTCAACGAATGCTGAAGTGCCTCGGACACGCGGACGTCACCACGAAAGATCCGGTCAAAATTGTCTGGTTGATAGGATTTGAAGCGCTTGGGTAAATCCGAAATTCGGGTATCCGGCGCAGCGGAGCCATCGTCAAACGCCATCGCATAGATGAATGGCTTCAACGTCGACCCCGGAGAGCGGGCCTGCGCAGTCAGATCAAGCCAACCGCCGGGCAGGTTCCGGGACGCTGAGCCCACTGATGCGCGAACGCTGCGGGTCGGAATATCAACGACCAGAATAGCGACTTGCGTATCCTTGCCAAACTCGCGTGCATGCGCCAGCGCCAGCCCCTCAAGCTCCTGCTGGAGTTTGGCATCGAGCGTTGAGCGAACGTCGCCGTCAGCCCCTTTGGCGGCTCTGCCTGTTGCGTGCCAGGCGCGTGCGGGAAAAGCATACTCGCCCGTCGGCATGTCAGACGTGCGCGCTTCCTCAGCACGTGTCTCGTTGAGATAGCCGAGGCGCTCAAGCTTCGAGACGATCGCTTTTCGTCCCGCGTCCGCCCCTCTTGGCCTCAGGTCAGGGCGACGCGCTTCGGGGCTCTGCGGCAGGGCAATCAGGAGAGCGATCTGGTCATCGGAAAGACGATCAGGCTCGCGCCCGAAATAATGCCAGCTCGCCGCACGAATTCCTTCGATATTGCCACCATAAGGCGTGAGCGTCAGGTACAGCTCGAGAATCTCCTGCTTGGACAGCCGGGCTTCGATCTGGTGTGCGCGAAACATCTCGATGAGCTTCGACGGGATCGTGCGTGGTCTCGGCTCAAGAAGGCGAGCTGTTTGCATGGTGATCGTCGAGCCGCCGGAGACAATACGCCCTGCCATGGCCGAGCTAGTCGCCGCGCGCAGCATGCCTACCCAATCGACACCACCATGCGACCAGAACCGCTGGTCTTCGACTTCGAGCAGCGCTTCGATGAAGACCGGGTCGATTTCATCCAGGTCAGCCTTGAACCGCCAGTGATGCTCAGCAGTCGGAAGGGCGCGCAAGGGGCGCCCGTCCCGGTCTGTCACCATTATGGAAACATTCTCCCCGCGTTCCAGCGGTGGCGGGAAGAGACGGTCGAGCGAAAAGGCGGCGGCCAGCAATACCGCAAGGGCAATTGCGAGCCGCTTCAGCCATATCATCTCTGACCGCCTGTTCCGGCACTCTGCGTTTCGATCGTCACGCGGCCAGGTGCCGACCGGGCAAAGACATCAAGTCGGTACATGTCTTCGGCATTCACGCCGGGCATCGCGAACGCGCCGGGGGTGACAGCCCGCACGACATAGGCAAGGCGCACCGGATCGCTGCGGACATCAATGGCAGCCACGAAGCGGTCATCACGCGCTTCAGCTGT
>JAYZBJ010000282.1:0-8440 GCA_036338795.1 Pseudomonadota bacterium
GCGGCATGAGCGATTACATCACTCAGGTGGTGACCCTCGCGAAAGAAATGCCGGGCACGCCCATCAAGCTGCAATGGACGCGCGAAGAGGATATGGAGCAGGGCTTCTATCACCCCTCCACCAAGGCCCGCTGCCAGGGGGCACTCGATGCCGACGGGAATCTGACTGGCCTGAAGCTGCGTATTTCCGGCCAGTCCATTCTTGCCGGCCTGATGCCTCAGGCACTCACGGACGGCATGGACGCTTTTGCTTTCCAGGGCCTGCTGCCGGACGGCTTTAATGCCCGCACGGATGACCAGACGCTGAAGTACACGTTCCCATCGCTTCTTGTCGATCACGCGATGCGTAACCCACCGGTGCGTCCGGGGTTCTGGCGCGGCGTGAACGCCAACCAGAATGCGATCTACCTTGAATGCTTCATGGACGAACTCGCCCATGCTGCCGGCAAGGACCCGCTCGAATTCCGCCTAGCCTACATGCAGGACAGTCCGGAACTTGCGGCTGTCCTGAAAGCCGCAGCCGAGAAGTCGGGCTGGGGCAATGATGACGGCATGTCGCGCGGTCTCTGTGCCTTCTACTCCTTCGGGGCCTACACCGCGGCCTGTGCCGAAGTGACGGTCAGCGATGAAGGCGAGCTGAAAATCCACCGTATCGTGGCTGCGACCGATCCCGGCTATGCCGTGAACCCGCAACAGATCGATGCACAGGTTGCAGGCTCGTTCGTCTACGGTCTGTCCGCAGCGCTCTATAGCGAAGTCACGTTCGAAGATGGCGAGACGGTCCAGAAGAACTTCGACACCTACCCGTCCATGCAGATTGCTGCGATGCCGGAAGTCGAGACCATCGTGATGCCGTCTGGCGGCTTCTGGGGCGGGGTTGGTGAGCCGACGATTGCCGTGGCAGCACCAGCTGTTCTGAATGCGATCTACGCAGCCACGGGCAAGCGTATCCGCAAGCTGCCGCTCAAGGACCAGTCGCTGAGGGACGCTTGATCCGCGAAGCGGCAAATCCGATTACCGCAGCGCTCACCGGCGCTGCGGTTTTCCTTTCTGCCTGTAGCGGCGGGACGCCCGATGCCGAAGGCGAAACACCGTCGGCCGAACGCTCGGACGCAGTGATCCTGGACCGCACGGCACAACTCGCACTGGCATGCTCCGGCTGTCATGGCGCGGGGACTGAGGCGATCGTCGACCTTTCCGGCTATTCGCAGGAACAACTCGAAACCGCCCTCACCACCTACAAGGCTGAAACCGAAGGCAGCACCGTTATGCACCGCTTCATGCGCGGGTACAGCGACGCCGACATCGGCGCCATCAGCGCATACCTTGCGCGGGAGGCACGGCCATGAGCCTTCTCAAGCTGGATCGCAGAACCCTGCTGGCCGGACTGGCTGGCACTGCCGCGCTCGCAGGGGGCGCACCCGGCGCGCTGGCGCAAACGCGCGCGAAGATCGTCGTCATCGGCGGCGGATTTGGCGGGGCGACAGCAGCGAAATTCCTGAAGCGCTACCTGCCCGCAGCAACCGTGACGCTGATCGAGCCAAATGACGTCTATCATGCCTGCCCATTCAGCAATCTGGTCATTGGCGGCGGGCGGGCAATGGATCAGCAGACGTTCGGCTATGACGCGTTGAGCGCCAGCGGCGTCGATGTCATCCACACCCTTGCGAGTGACGTGGATGCGACCGCGAAGACGGTTACGCTGTCTGATGGAAGCACGCTGGAATACGACAGGCTGGTCATGTCCCCCGGCATCGAAATTCGCTGGGGCGCGCTTGAAGGATATGATGAGGCCGCGTCCGAGATCATGCCGCATGCCTGGAAAGCCGGGGCGCAGACAACGCTTTTGCGCCGCCAGATTGAAGAGATGGAAGATGGCGGCCTCGTCGTCATGTCAGCACCGGCTGCGCCGTTCCGCTGCCCGCCCGGCCCCTACGAACGCGCAAGCCTGATTGCGGAATACCTCAAGACGCACAAACCAAATTCGAGACTGCTGGTACTCGACGCCAAGGACAACTTCTCCAAACAACCGCTCTTCCTGCAAGCCTGGTCTGAACGTTATCCCGACCATCTTGAATGGCGCGGCGCGAGTGACTTCGGCCGCGTCGTGCGCGTCAGTCCCGATGCGATGACGCTGCATACCGAGTTTGATGATATCAACGCAGATGTTGCCAACGTCATCCCGCCGCAAAAGGCTGGCACCATTGCCGACAAAGCAGGCGTGGCCGACGAAACGGGCTGGTGCCCGATCAACGGGATGACCTTCGAATCGAGCCTGCAAGCAGACATTCACGTGCTTGGCGATGCCACCATTGCCGCACCGATGCCGAAATCAGCTTTCTCGGCCAATCTTCAGGCCAAGGTTTGCGCTGCTCAGCTCGCCCGCAGCCTTGCGGGCCTCGAACCAGTCGCCTCCGTATTGGCCAATACCTGCTACTCCTATATCGGCGCCGATGCTGCGGTTTCGATCACCGGGGTCTACAGCAATGAGGGCGGAACGCTGTCGAGCGTTGAGGGTGCCGGTGGTTTGAGCCCGGTGGATGGCGATGCAGATGTCCGCCTTGCCGAAGCAAGACAGGCCGATGCCTGGTTCAGCGCAATCACGGCAGAGGCTTTCGGATGAGGTCAGTCATGCTGGTGGCGGGCTTTGCCCTGCTCGCAGGCTGCTCTGACGATGGCGAGCGCCAGAGACTAGCAGAAAAGGTCTCCGTGGAGGGTGATGCCAGTCCCAGCCCACTAGGCGGGGAGGCGGGAGATGCCGCGCGCGGGCTTTCAGTGTTCACCTCTCGCGATGAAGGCCACTGCGTTCTCTGCCATGCTGTCGACGGTCTTGAAGCAGAATTCCAGGGCAATGTCGGACCAGCGCTGACCGGTGTTGGCGACCGCCTCACCCCGGCTCAGATCCGAATGCGCATTGCGGACGCGCAAAGAATTTGGCCGCAGACGGTTATGCCCTCATATTATCGGGTGAATGGCCTCAATCAGGTCGGTGAAGCCTATCGGGGCAAGCCGGCGCTGACGGCCCTGCAGATCGAAGACCTGGTAGCTTATCTATCGACGCTGAAGATTGAAGACGAGCCATGAGCGAGACCACCAGACCCCCGCTGACATTGACACGGCGCACCATACTGACGGGTGCGGGCGCTGGTGCTTTCGCGCTCGCCATGCCCTTCCCTGCCCTCGGTGAAGCAGAAGATGCTGACCGCGCAATTCGCGACCTTTTCGGCGACGGCGAGTTGAATGAGGGCCGCGTGACGGTGAAGGTTCCTCCGATCGCCGAGAATGGCAATTCAGTCTCGATCAGCGTCTCGGTCGACAGCCCGATGACCGATGCTGACCACGTCAAACGGATCGCCATCATCTCACCGCGCAATCCTATTGCGACGGTTGCAAACTTTGAGCTGGGCCCGCGCGCCGGCAAGGCGGCCGTGTCCACCCGTATCCGCATGGCCGGTACGCAGCGCATCCGCGCCGTCGCCGAAATGAGCGATGGCAGTCTCTGGGTCGGCTCAGCATCAACCGTCGTCACGCTGGCCGCGTGTATCGTAGGATAGGAGACGCACATGGCCACAATCCGCATTTCCGCCCCGGATACCGCAAAGCCCGGTGACGTGATCGAGCTGAAGGCACTCATTCAGCACCCCATGGAGACGGGCTATCGTCGCGGCTCACGGGGCGAGGAGATCGCCCGGGACATCATCACGCGTTTTGAGTGCCGCTATAATGGCGAGACCGTCTTCGCCGCCAATCTGCAACCTGGCATCGCGGCCAACCCGTTTCTCAGCTTCCACACCAAGACGACGGAGTCCGGCACGCTTGAATTCGAATGGACTGATCAGGACGGGCAAAGCTGGTCCGCGACGCACGCCCTGACCGTGGAATGAGACGCGCCCTCGCTGGAACCCTGCTTGCACTGGCCGCGTGCGGCGATGCGCCAGGCAGCGCGCCAGCCGGAGAAAAGCTGCCTGACAGCGTTAAACAGACAGGCAGCGCCTTTCTACAGCCCGATACGCTCGCCCTTCAGCAGGATGACTTCGCAAATCCTGGCTTTCTCTGGATCGATCGGGGTGAAGCGCTCTTCCGGCAGGCGTCCGGCCAGTCTGAAGCCTGCGCATCCTGCCACAACGAAACCGGGGTCGAACTGACGGGCGCAGCCGCACACTATCCGAGAGTTGATGCGCAGACAGGCGACCTCATCAATCTGGAAGGCCAGATCAATATCTGCCGGGAACAACGTCAGGCGCGCGAGCCGCTTGCCTATGAAAGCGACGAACTTCTCGCGCTGACCGCCTA
Organism: Pseudomonadota bacterium; assembly: GCA_036338795.1. Taxonomy (GTDB): domain Bacteria; phylum Pseudomonadota; class Alphaproteobacteria; order Caulobacterales; family Hyphomonadaceae; genus Henriciella. The sequence goes on from JAYZBJ010000282.1 coordinate 4,293, forward strand.
CGTCGCCAATCTCTCGAGGGGCACGCCGGTATCCGTCGATGTGACCGGACCGGCGGCGGAGTATTACGCCGAGGGCGAAGCCTATTTCTTCACGCGGCGCGGACAGCTGAACCTGTCCTGCAACCAGTGCCACAATGATCATTGGGGCAAGAAGCTGCGCGGCGACACGATCAGCCAGGGGCATGGCAACGCTTTCCCTGCTTACCGGTTCGAGTGGCAGACGCTCGGCTCCCTGCATCGGCGGCTCTCCGATTGCGACGAAGGTGTACGCGCCGAGCCGCACGAGCTTGGTTCTGACATCTACACCGCTGTCGAGCTATACTTGGCAAAACGGGCCGAGGGCCTGCCGATTGAAACACCAGGAGTCCGCCGATGAGCGTACGTGAAGACGCCAGCCTCAGCATTCGCATCAACCTTGCCAATGGAGGCCGGTTCGGCCCCGGCAAGGCAGCTCTCCTGCGTGCTATCGCCGAAGGCGGTTCCATCCGCGCGGCAGCGCAATCGCTCGCCATGTCCTATCCGCGGGCATTGAAGCTGATTGACGAGATGAATGCCGACTTCCGTCACGCGCTGGTGACCTCGAGTGTCGGCGGCTCGGAACGCGGCGGCTCTGCCCTGTCTGAAACCGGGCGCTCTGTACTCAACGCGTATGATGCTACCTGCGCAAAGGCGGAGGCCGCGACGAAGGAAATTCTGGCGGAGATGACATCACTCCTATGACCAGTTTGGGCTGGCCTCGCTCTAAATGACCGTTTACAACGGTCTTGGATGAGCGCTTTGCAGGAATATCTCGAACATCCTCAGGATGTGCTCGCGCGCTGGCTCAGCTGGCGCGAGGCGGGCAAGGCGGCGCTCGTCATGGTGACAGAAACCGAAGGCGGCGCAGTGCGAGAGCGCGGCGCACTGATGGCCGTCAGCGAAGATGGTCGCGCAGCAGGTTACATTTCCGGCGGCTGCATCGATGCCGATGTAATCCTCCAAGCCCAGCAGGCCCTGGCGAACGAAAAGCCATTAGCACTGCGTTATGGCGCGGGTTCGCCCTTTGTCGATCTGCCTCTTCCCTGCGGCGGCGCCATTGAAGTCTCTATCCTGCCCGACCCGGACGAGGCCGCGGTCAGGATGGCACTGGCAGACCTGAATGGGCGACGCGCCACCCGGCTTGTCCTCAGCGATGCAGAAGCGCGTTACGTCCCGAAGCTGCGACTTCGGATTGCGGGGCGCGGCGCCGATCCATTGGCACTCGCACGGCTTGCACGCGCCAGCGGCATTGAGACAATCCTGCAACTTCGCGATGGCGAGGACGTCTCGTCGGCAAGGGCCGAAGGCTTTGACGCGGTGTCTGCCCTCGACACACCGGGTGACCTGCCACAAGCAGATGATGATCCGAGAACAGCGTTCGTCCTGATGTTTCATGACGGCGACTGGGAAGGCCCGCTGCTCCGTCAGGCGCTCGACGGACCTGCCTTCTACGTCGGCGCCGTCGGCTCCAGCCGAACGCATGCACGCCGGTGCGACGCGCTTCGCAGGGCCGGCGTGAACGAGGCCGATATTCGCCGCATCCACGGACCGATTGGCCTTATCCCCTCAATGCGGGACGCATCCATGCTCGCCATCTCAACACTGGGGGAGATTGTCGCCGCCTACCACAATTCGGCGAGGCGCCCATTCACCAGCACAGCGTCTCTCCTGCTCGCCGCCGGTGCGTCGAGCCGCTTCGAGCGGGGTGACAAACTGCTCGCCGAATATAAGGGCAAGCCGGTGATCAGCCGGGCGGCCGCCCTGATGCGAGCAGAAGTTTCCGCCGCGCGTATTGCCGTGCTTCGGCCGGACGCTTCGGAGCGGGCAGACATAGCAAATCATCACAATTGGCGCATCGTCGTGAATACGAAGGCTGTCAAGGGTCAGTCCAGCTCGCTCATTTCGGGGCTTCGTGAACTCTTGCCTGACGCGCAGGTGCAGCAGGCCCTCATCCTGCTCGCCGACATGCCGGACATTCCTGAAGCGCACCTTCACAAGCTTCAGCGCGCGATCGATCATGGCGCGAGCGCGGCGATGACTTCAGCCGGCGGCAAGCTGATGCCGCCCGCCATTTTCCGGCGCGAGCAGTTTGATGCGCTGATGAAGCTCGAAGGCGACAGGGGGGCCAGGAGCGTGTTCGAAGCACTGGAAAACACTGCCGTCGTGCCACTCTCCCCAGAACTGGCATTCGACATCGACACGATTGAAGACCTGAAATCCGCAGAGGAGGCCGTTCATGCCTGATGGACAGAGCCCGCTTGCCCCGCCGCCCCTGACTGATGCATTCGGCCGGACGGTGACCTATTTGCGCCTTTCGGTGACGGATCGCTGTGACCTGCGCTGCACCTACTGCATGGCAGAACACATGACCTTCCTGCCGAAGAAAGACCTGCTCAGTCTCGACGAGCTTGAATCGGTTGCCGAAGCCTTCATTCGGCGCGGCGTTCGCAAGATCAGGATAACCGGCGGGGAACCGCTGGTCCGCAAGGATATCGGCGAACTGTTTGATCGTCTCGGCGCACATATGGGCTATGGACTTGATGAACTTACCCTCACGACCAATGCCACGCTTCTGGGCCAGCATGCCGAGCGCCTGTACCAGGCGGGTGTGCGGCGGGTGAATGTGTCACTCGATACGCTGCAACCCGACATGTTCCGCACCATCACCCGGCTGGGCGACCTTCAGAAAACGCTTGATGGTATCGAAGCGGCGAAACAGGCCGGCCTCAAAGTGAAAATCAATACGGTCGCATTGAAACACCAGAATGCCGATGAAATCCCCTCCATGGTTGAGTGGGCCCATTCAAACGGGTTCGACATGACGCTGATTGAGGTCATGCCTCTGGGGCTGACCGGTGAGGATCGCGTGGACCAGTACATTCCGCTTTTCGAGATTCGCGACCGAATGGAACGTCAGTGGACGTTGACCGAAGAAATCTCAACGGATTTGCAGGCCGGACCATCACGCTATGCGCGGATTGCTGAAACGGGTGGCCGGCTCGGCTTCATCACACCGCTGACCAACAATTTCTGCGCTGGCTGCAATCGCGTGCGCGTCACGTGTACGGGGCGTATCTACATGTGTCTCGGACAGGACGATCACATCGACCTTCGTTCGGCCCTGCGGGACACTGACTTTCCAGAGCACGCCCTGGATGAGGCGCTGGACAAGGCTCTGCTGCGCAAACCGGAGAAACACGACTTTGCCATTCGCGATCGCGGCGAGGCACCGGCCCTGCCGCGTCACATGTCGATGACGGGGGGCTGAACCGTGGCGCAGCTTCTCTACTTCGGTCGCCTGATGGATGTGACGGGCATGTCGCAGGAAACGGTCACACTGCCGGCGACCGTGCATGACACATCGGCGCTTCGCCGCTGGCTTGATACCGACCGCTCACTCGGCGGCGCGCTTCTGGAGGAGACGGTTCGGCTAGCCGTGAACAGTGAAATTGTGACCGATCCGCACCCGATCAGTGATGGTGACGAAATCGCTTTCATGCCGCCCGTGGGTGGAGGCTGAGCTGATGCTCGTGGTCAGCGACGCACCCTTCGATGCCGGGCAGGAACTCTCCGCCTTCGAGACAGCTGCGGCTGGCGTAGGCGGTATTGTCAGCTTCACCGGCCTCGTCCGGGACGTTGCTTCGGCAGGGGCGGTCACATCGCTTTACCTGCAGGCTTACTCCCCTCTCACCGAAAACGGCATCGCCGCCGCGATAAAGGCTGCACAGGAACGCTGGCCGCTCACGGCTGTGAAGGTCATCCACCGAACGGGAGAGATGGCGCCGGGGGACGCAATTGTCTTCGTGGCGACTGCCTCCACACATCGTCGCGCCGCGTTCGAAGCGGCAGACTTCCTGATGGACTACCTCAAGACCGAGGCCGTCTTCTGGAAGAAGGAAACAACCGAGGCAGGCGAGCGCTGGATCGAGCCTCGCCTTGAAGATTATGAAGACCGCGCCCGCTGGGCAAAGGTTTGAGGAGAGACCCCACACATGCATGGCATCAATGAAAGCCTTCCCTTCCATCCGGTTCGCATCGCCATTCTGGTGATGAGCGATACGCGCACGCTGGATAATGACACTTCGGGCGCGCTGCTGGCTGACCGTATCGAGAAGGCCGGTCACATCGTG
>JAYZBJ010000283.1:0-5578 GCA_036338795.1 Pseudomonadota bacterium
CGGCGCAGCAGTGGCACCTGGAAGGAACGGTAACGGAAGAATTTCAGGATCGCGATGGTCGAAACGAAGTTGATCAGCGCGTAGAGGACCGAGATGTCGAGAAAATCTGGGCGACCGAGAACGAAGCCCAGCACACCGATAAAGAGGACGATCTTCGTACCGAGAGAGTTCACCGCCAGAACACGGTCATAAAGCGTCGGCCCGCGCAGCGCGCGGATCAACATTAGGCCAATGGCCACGATGAAGGCGACGGCAGCAGCAGCAATCATGCGCTCACCTGTTTGCTCTTTGTCGCGGAAGCGCCGTCTGCCGCCTTCCGCGAACGCTGGTCCATTTCGAGGAAGGCTTCCGGAGCTGCGGCTTCCTCATAAAGGGCGTGCACCAGAAGCTTGTCGCCCTCCACCTCGACCGTGACCGTCCCTGGCGTCAGCGTGATGGAGTTGGCGAAGATGGTTTTGGCGAGGTCGCTTTCACAACGCGTCTTCACCTTCACAAGAGCCGGATTGATGTTGAGATCGGCGCTCACGCAGGCTCGGATGACCGGCCAGTTGGCCTTGAAAATCTCAACCATGAGCCAGCCCCAGTAGAAGAAGAGGTTGGGCAAGCGAGCATAAGGCGCGCCCTCACGGTCAACCGTCTCAAGGCGAGACGCAAGAATCACACAGATAAGAATCGAAATGACGGAAAGTGTCAGGAGCAGTGGCGTATAGATGCCGGACAGGCCAAGCCAAAGCGCCCCCAAGACGACGATCAGCCCCAGTAAATAGCCCACGCGATACCCGCTCCGAATTACGTAATTGCCCTTACCCGGTCGCTGTTACTTGTTCGCAAATGGTTTTACCAGACCTTAGCAGCTGTCTGCGGCCATTTTGACGCGGATGCTGCAAATGTGGCGGACCGGGTGTGGACTTAATTGCCGAATACGAGGCGGGCCGTGCGCTCCGACGCGGAATACGCTTCCATCGATGGTGCCAAGAGCGCGTCCTCTTCGCGATTGTGCGACTGGCGCGGCGTGTAGGACGCCGAAAGCGACCAGTTCCAGTAACGAAGCGTCGTCTGTGCCTTGGCGACTGAAAGAAGCTCGTAGGTCTCTTTCACATATTCGAACTGCGGATGAGGGTCGCCGGAAGACAGCGCCATCGGGCGGCGAAGCGCTGTCCAGAGTAATGGAAGGTAAGGACGCTTGAGCCCCGTTGCCTTGCACAGCACGGCAAGCCCTTCTCCGCCAGTATCGGACAGGATTTTCGCAATCGTCACAGGTTTCACACCCGCCAGGAAACCAATCTCCTGCGCCAGCTCAGGCCCAAGCCCCTTCTCTGCGGCGACTTCGACGGCATGCTCGAGATTATCATATGGACTTTGCTCAATAGCCTGCCGGTTGCGTTGGCGACGTTCAATGAGCTGAAGCGTCTTGCGCGCGACGGGATCGGCCCACTTTTCCTGCGCGGCAACAGCGAAAACATCGGAGCAGAGATCGACAAGCTCCAGCCGGTCAGCCGCCTGGCGCTGCAGGATCGCCCGCCGGGTTGGCCCGTCAGACCACCAGAACATCGCCATCGCCTGGCTGGGAATCAGCTCCAGCCGGCGGATAAGCAAAGCCGTCAGCGGCTCATGCTTGCGCGAATGCTCGACCAGCATGTCCATCCCGGCTTCCGGGATATTGGCACCTTGATTCTGCAGCAGCGCTTTCAGCACGGGCGGCTCGTCGCGAACACAGAGACGTTCGGCAACGCAGGTCGTCAGCCGCTTGCGCTTTGCGATCAGGATCCGGTGCTCGATCGTGGTGCTCTCAATGAACTCACAGAGATCGGACGAATCGAACACCTCATTGTCTTCCAGAACGTAGCGGGCAACGTCCATGTCGCACTGGGCGAGATAACGCATGAGGCGGCGCGGCGCTTCTTTCGTGATCTTGAGGCGCTGCGCGCAAAAGATCCGTTCCTCGTCGGTCGCGTGAAACAGCATGTCCAGCAGGATGTCACCCGACATCGACCGGTCTTGCGGCGCTGCAGCCGTTGCAGGCAGCGCAACAAAGTCGATTAGACGGCGCAGCAGCAGTTTGCGTGCGCGGCCAATTCTGGGTTTTTCGACAAGTTCTAGGGCATCAGACATGACTGGACCGGGCTCTATTCATGAACCCAGACCGTCGCAGGAAGTCATTAACAATGAGTTTGGCGCAGCTCAGCGGAAAGGATTGCGCCGTTTACCGGGATGCACGAACACCAGCAGCATCGAGACAGCGAGCATTGCGATTGCCAGCGCAAAGAGCCTGCCGCCATCCGTTTCACTGCTTCCTATCGCCGTCGGCACTTCGCGGCCGAGAATATCGGGCGAAAGATGCGCGCCGAGCGCACCAGCCAGGATCAGGAAAGCGAGTACCGCACCGAATCGGCGAGTCTGCGGAATAAGCAGGAAGAAACAGGCGATCAGTTCGGCAATCGCAACAAGCACCCTGCCGGTGGGCTCCAGCCAGGCCATGCCAGTGTTGATCGCCATCGTCTGGAACACGATGTTATCGCCCGGCCGGTCGAACAGCTTCACGCTGCCTTCAGGTGGATCCGGCAGCGGATGCACCGTCGCTTGCAGAAACATAAAAATAAGGAAGAGCGCGAGCACCCAGCTCGCCAATTGGCGCAGTCCACGCATGTCCGGTTCGTCCCTCTCACCGCAACTGACTCAAAAGGATAACGTCGATATCGCAGAACACAATGACACGTTAACCACAGTGCGAAGCAGACCTTACGCAAGGCAAGACTGCGGCTTTTTGCTTTTCTAACGGCATGCGGCCTATACAGTGCGCCCGGTGAGAGGTGAGAGCGTACCGCATGAGCGATAAGAACGGTGGCCAGCAGGATGATGTCGAGGCCGAAGTAGATCTGGAAGGTCTCGAGGAAGACCGCACGGTCCAGATCAAATCTCCGGTCAGCGGCATCGACAGCGCCACAGGCGCTGGCATGACGCTGGACTTCACGGCCCGGTCGCTCTTTGCACGCCGGACTCACAAGCGGGTCCGCTCCGAACTTCCGGCCTATCTCGCCATCCAGTGTAGCTGGTACATGGCCTTCGGCCTGCAGATGGTGCTGTTCCCCTACCTCATCACCAACCGGCTCGGCCTGAACGGCACCGAACTCGGGCTCGCCAACATGGCGCTATCCGGTCCGTCGGTGGTCTTCCTGCTGATTGGCGGCGTCGTTGCCGAACGCGCGCGCAGCAAACCCTTGCTTATGGTCCTGCACCTTGCCGCCGCCCTGCCTGCAGCCGGACTTGCCTGGATTCTCGCAACCGGCAATCTCGCCTACGGTTTCATGATCCTATATGGCATCGCCATGGGCACCGTCGGCGCATTCATGATGCCCGCACGCGATTCGGTGCTGAATGAAGTTGTCGACCGGCGCTCCCGTGTCGGTTCGGGCGTTACGCTCCAGCAGGGCGTTGCGTTTGCGACAATCGCCCAATTCGCCGCCCAGATCATGGGCCTGATCATTGGCGGCTATGCCGACAAGCTTACTCGCATGCCTGACTGGCTCGGCGGCTTCTCGGTCGGCCCGATCCCAAGTTGGGAGCTTTTGAGCTTCCAGGCCATGATCGTCGCCCTCGGCACCGGCTTTGCCGTCTTCCTTGCTCGCGGTCGCAGCGTCCGCACAGGGCGGTCTGGTCTCGGCGCGGCTTTTGGCGACATTCATGAAGGATTTCAGGTGGTCCTCGCGAATGCCAAGCTCTGGGCAATGACGGCGCTGATGTTCGGCGTTGGCATTTTCGTGATCGGTTCGTTCCTCGTCGTATTGCCGATCATCAACCGGGACATTTACGGGCTGGCGTCAGATGGCATTCGCGACATGTTCGTCACTTTCTGGATGGGGGCATTCGTCTCTTCGGTCGCGCTTTCGGTCTTCCGCAACATCAAACGGCAAGGGCGCCTCCTGCTCACGGCGCAGCTGCTCGGTTCGCTCGCCATCCTCATCATGCTTGCCAAGCCGCCGCACTGGGTGTTCCTCACCATCGTCTTTGTCTGGGGCCTCGCTGGCGGGGTCTCGATTGCCATGAGCCGGTCGATTGTTCAGGACGCCGCCCCGAAGGACCAGCTCGCCCGCGTGCTTTCAATCTATCAGCTCGGCTTCATGGCAGGCGCACCGTTTGGCGCGGCAATCATGGGATGGCTGGTCGATTTCTTCCCTGAGCAGCCGCAGCGCGTTGCCATCGTGCCGGCTCTTGGCATGACGATGCTCATCGTGTGGATGATCGCACGAACGCCCATCTGGAACATGAAAAGCATCACCTCCGAAAAAGCCTGATTGCCGGCAAAGCTTCGCATGACGATTGTTTAATGCATTCGGCGCGACGGATGCAGGCGCCTGCGTCTTCTAACCTTCCGAAAACAACAGAACACAGCCTGCAAATGGCTGTCGCAGGAAGGTCCGTCCATGCTTCAACCCATCCGATCCATCAGTCGTTCTATGGCCATTGCTACCCTAGCTCTCACGCTGGTGGCCTGCTCGAACGGCCCCGGTGGGCGCCGCAGCCCGCCGGGTGGAGCTATGGGCGGACCGTCACCTGCTGGCGGCGCTGCTCCCTCCGGGCCAGTTGCCCGTCCTGTCGCCCTGCTCATCGCCAGCTTCGACGCTGACGCGGACATGGTTGTTACGCGCGGCGAAGCGGACCAGGCGATAAAGGCTGAATGGATCAGGCTGTCCGGCGACAGGCCAACGGCAGCCACACTCACCCTCGCAGACTGGCTGATCGCCGCGCTCGGCTCTGCGGACGCTCAACCGTCGACAGTTGCCTTCGACAATAATTTTGATGGTGTAATTTCCCGCGACGAATTCGAAACGCGGCTACGCTCCGAATTCATTCAGCTGGACAAGAATGATGACGGCGTCCTGTCACGTGCGGAGCTCATCTTCGAGTTGCCGGACATGCGTGGCGGCGGGCGCAGCGGTGGTGGAGGCAGCGACATGGGTCAGAGACCTCAGCGCGGCGGCGGCAGGTAAACTGGCACAGGATTCCAGGAGCCGGTGAATTTCCTCCCCTCGACGCCCGAGCCGGCCTTCTGGGACGGGCGGTCAGATCTCCAACTGACCGCCCGTCAAAAATACAGGTTTACTTGCCCTTCTTGGAGATCCACTTGAACGATGGATCATCCCACCATGGGAAGAAAGTCGGCATGCCTTCGGAGACCTTGCCTGCATATTCAGCCGGGCGCTTCTCGAGGAAACTCATCACGCCCTCTTTTGCATCCGGCGACTGGCCTCGCTCGTAGATTGCGGCTGAATCAACGATGTGCGCGTCCATCGGGTGCGATGCGCCCAGCATGCGCCACATCATGTGCCGGGTCAGCGCGTTCGAGACAGGTGCCGTCTTCGAAGCGATTTCGGTAGCGAGCTCCTTGGCGCGCTTCATCAGGTCTGCTTGTGGCACCACTTCGGAAACGAGACCGCCAGCGAGGGCTTCGGATGCCGGGAATACGCGGCCGGTATAGCACCACTCAAGCGCCTTGGAGATGCCGACGAGACGCGGCAGGAACCAGCTCGACGCTGCCTCAGGATTGATGCCGCGGCTGTTGAACACGAAGCCGAAGCGC
>JAYZBJ010000284.1:0-3081 GCA_036338795.1 Pseudomonadota bacterium
TGCATCACTCGCCGTGGGATCCAGCCTTCAGGGTAACGTGGCAGGCCTCGTGATCTCAGCCAACGGCATGGGCTTTATTGTCAGTCCGTTTTTTGGCCCGTGGATGTATGAGAACGTCCACCCATTCGCACCATTCATCGGCGCGGGCGTGATGTTGCTAATGATGGCGGTATTCGCCCGGAAGGTCTTCCCCGCCAATCAGGTGCTGGAAGACGATCCGGACGACATGCCTGATCTTTACGACTAGCTGGCGGCCGCCGCCAGAACCGCATCAAGGGCAGGCCTCGATGCGTAGCCATCGGCAACGAGACCGCGGTCTTTCTGGAAATTCTGCAGGGCTTTGCGTGTCCCCGAGCCGGCAATACCGTCAACAGGTCCGGCGCTATAGCCGAGCTGATTCAGTGCTTGCTGCAGCTCCTTTACCTCACCGACATTCAGACGAGGAATATGCGTTGGCCAAGCGGCGACGGGTCCGAATTGGCCGTTCAGCCCGTCGGCCAGCAAGCCCACCGCCAGAGCGTATGAGTTCGCGTTGTTGTACGTTTTGAACACATCAAAATTCTTGAACAGCAGGTACTTCGGACCTGTGGCGCCGGCCGGAAGCCAGAGTTCGGCATACTCGCCTTCATCGACACTGAAGCTGTTGCCGCGCATTGGAGACAGTCCGAGTGACCGCCAGGTCGACATGCGGCGATCATTGCCGTCGGCGTACGACCAGTCAAAGCCGGATGGCGCCAGCACTTCGATGCCCCAGGGCTGACCGAACTGATAGCCCGAGGCCGACAGATAATGGGCGGCGGACGCTAATGCGTCTGGTGCATAGCTCCACACATTGGACAAGCCATCTCCATCATAATCCTGCGCATAAGCGAGGTACGTGGTCGGCATGAATTGTGTCTGCCCCATCGCGCCAGCCCAGCCGGACCCCAGCTGTGACCGCTGAGCGAACCCATTCTCGACGATTTTCATCAGCGCCAACAGCTGACTTTCGGCAAAGCTTCGACGGCGGCCTTCGACTGCCATGTTAGCCAGCGTGTTGGCGGCATCGTAATTGCCGATATACGAGCCGTAATTCGTTTCCATCGCCCAGATTGCGCTGATGGCGGCGCGGTCGACGCCGTAGGTCTGCTCCAGCACATCGAAGACTTCAGCATATTCAGCCATTTTCTCAGCGCCACGCTCAAAACGGGATGTGGTGACGGCGGTACGGAGATATTCCCAGATGGCTTTGGCAAATTCAGCCTGATCGGCGATGCCGGTACTGGCGACAGTCACGTCTTCGCTGAGATAGAGTTCCAGCGGCCTGATGCCTTCAAGCAGGGCATGGATGACAGCAGGGTTTCGGCCTTGCGCCGCTGCACGGGCGGCAAAGTCCTCGCGCCAGATGTCCATGTCTCGGTTACCCGAAGGTGTGTAGCTACCTATAGGGCCACTGAAGGCGACATCCGGTGTGCCAATCGGGTCACCCGGTGTGGGTGCGGGAGGTGAGGCAGGCGGAGTTTCTCCTCCGGCGACGGGCGGTCCACCCGGTGTGGGAGGGGCAGATTGCGGCGTTGCGGCACACGCGCCTATCAGCGCGCTCAGCGCTGCTGCATATGCCCAGCGCTGCGTTGTCGAGGGGGATCGCGTCATTTCGCAGTCGTCCTTATACCGTTCTGGTGTTTCACTGGCGTTGACTCTGATGAGGCCATTGATTATTCGAGCGCCTTTCGAGTTTCCACGATATCGCAGGGCCAGCCCCATGAAAGTCAAATCATCTCTCAAAGCCCTGAAGACGCGCCACCGCGATTGCAAGGTAGTGCGCCGCCGGGGCCGTGTGTACGTCATCAACAAGACCGACCCTCGCTTTAAAGCAAAACAGGGTTAAGCAGAAGATGAACGTTTCTGGCCCGGGGAGACTTCCCTGTGCCTGAACGGATCGTCCTGTTTGATCTGGGCAATGTTGTGGTGGATTGGGCTCCAATCCGCTTGTACCGCAAGATTTTCCCGACAGAAGACGAAGCTCGTCGCTTTTGCGACGAGGTGTGTACGCTTGCCTGGCATGTCGAGCATGATCGCGGCGTGCCGATGGTCGAGAACTCAGCGCGCCTGAAGGCCGAGTATCCGCACCATGCCGATGCGATTGATGCCTGGCGCCATCGCTGGTTCGAGATGTTCGATGGATATGTCGAAGGTACGGATGCGCTGATCGAGCGTCTGCATGCTGCTGGGCACCCGCTCTACGGCTTGTCCAATATGCCAAGCGAAGTCTGGCCCGAGACGATCGAGCGTTTTCCCGTCGTCAAATGCCTTCAAGATGTTGTTGTCTCTGGTGATGAAGGTGTCGTGAAGCCTGACCGCCGGATTTTCGAGATCGCGCTTGAGCGGATGGGTAAGCCGGACCCTGCCTCTGTGTTTTTCACGGATGATAGTCTCCGCAATATCGAAGCCGCCAGCGAGTTCGGGTTTGACGCGCATCACTTCCAGACCGCCGCCGATCTTGAGCAGGCACTGAAGGCGCGCGGCTTTCTGTAGGCCGCGTCGCGACAATGCCGCAATCGGGCCTTGCCGAGGACCTGCTTAGCCTCATACTTGTCCCTATGTTCAAGGCTTTCGCCATCGCCAGCTTCATTTTCGTCAGCGGACCGAGCTTTGGTCCGTCCGATGAAATGTTTGAAGAGCTGAAGAACGCACCCACCGAGGAAGAAGCGACAAGCGTCGCGCTCGATATCTGGGCCGCTTGGATGGAGAGCGGATCTGCAGCTGCTGATCTCGTGATGGAGCGCGCCGTTACGGCTCAGTCGCAAGGGGATCTTGAGCTTGCCCGTGAACTTTATGACCGTGTCATCGCTATCCAGCCTGAATATGCGGAGGCCTACAATCGGCGGGCCTCTGTATTCCTGCTGGAAGAAAAAATGGCTGAGGCATTACGGGACGTGAACGAAGCCTTGCGCCTCGAGCCAAGGCACTTCGGTGCCTGGACGGGGCTTGCGCGCGTCCTAGAGGAGCTGGGCGCAAAAGATGAAGCGATCGAAGCCTATCGGGAGGCCCTGAAGGTTCACCCGACGCTCGGCCCGGCAAAATCGGCAGTCGCACGGCTCG
>JAYZBJ010000285.1:0-13923 GCA_036338795.1 Pseudomonadota bacterium
ATGTACGGCTTGATGAGAACAGGCGCTTCCGTCATGCCCATGAAGACGTTGGCAGACACGGCCAACGATGTCGCCCCACCAAGGCCCATGCCCTTTCGGAACACGAAGGCGAACCCCTTGGTGATCCAGCGCAAAATATGCCAGTGCCAGAGAATTGCCGAAAGCGCAGCAACAACGATTACGACGGGCAGTATCTGGAAAAAGAAGAGCGGCGGTGCATCGCCCGTCATGATCTCGCTTGCGGCTTGGTTGTCGCCCACATAGCCGAACACGAAACTCGTGCCGTTGCGGGTCGCCTCCTGGAGGCCTTCGACAATGAAATTAGCTTTGAACAACAGGTCGCGTACCGGCGGGATGCCGAACAGCAGCAAGGCAAATCCGAACTGGATTGCTACGGCACCGAGCACGATCCGCCACGGAAACTCTTTTTTGCGCTCTGACAACAGCCAGCCAATTCCGAAAATCAGCGCGATGCCGATTAGCGCGCGCGCATTATCCCAGCCCCATTCCATACCCATCTCCTCCTGACCCGGATGGTTCAGCCTTAGCCTGCGTTACGATCAGGCTCTACCCCTTATGATCAGGAACAACTGGGAACGACCGTACTCGCCCGCACGTTGAGTCACTAACAGCAACCGTCCGAAAGGAGAGACACATGAGACGCAAGACCTTCGTGCCCCTGCGAGACCAGACTGTGAACATGGAGCCTCGCCCGGTCACCACCGACCAGGTTGATGCGGTCATGAAAGCGTCAGAACCGCTCGACATGCGCATGTCACGCCTGAGCAAGCTGCGCCAGAAGCACTCTGACTGGGCCAACCGCCAGCCAGAAACGGATGGCCGCCCGCTGAAGCGCTATATTGATGATGGCGTGCTACGCCTCCTGCGTGAAGGCGACCTCAGCGAAGTGCAGGCCGCATAACGCGTTTAGCGCTGACAGAAAAAAAGCCCGTCCGCCGGTTCCGGCAGGCGGGCTTTTCTTTAGCCTACTTCGTAAATCAGCCGAGTTTGCAAACGCAGATTTTGTGGCCATCAGGATCGCGAAAATATGCGCCATAGAAAGTCGGCATGCGGTTGCCCGGTTCACCGTCACAAGTTGCACCAAGCTCAATCGCCTTCTTGTAGACGCGGTCAACGGTTTCCTTGCTGTCGCACGCAAGTGCGGGCATCACACCGTTGCCGACTGAAGCAGGTTCGCCGTCATAGGTGCCCCCGATGGCCAGCATAGGCTGTCCGGGCGCAGAGCCGTAAAAGTATAGCCGATCATTATCAAAGAAGCGTTTTGCGCCGAGTTCCGGCATCAGAGCGTCATAGAAAGCGAGCGCTTTCTCGGTATTGTTCGAACCAAGGGTTACATAAGCAAGCATTAGGTCTCTCCCTTCAATTATCTGCGCGGTTGCACCACGCTATCGACACGCCCGCAAGGACTGACCTTGCGCCAATGCTTGACGTTCATGTGAACGGATGCTGCAAGGCTGACCAACAAGATTCCAAGAATGCCGAGGAGCAAGAATATGTCGGACATCCGTTTTGATGGTCAGGTCGCAATCGTAACGGGCGCAGGTGGCGGTCTTGGCCGCTGCCACGCGCTTGAACTTGCCCGCCGGGGCGCGAAGGTCGTCGTCAACGATCTCGGCGCATCCATGGACGGATCGGGCGGCAGCTCAGAGGCTGCCGATGCGGTCGTGAAGGAAATCGAAGCGCTTGGCGGCGAAGCAATCTCCAATGGCTCTTCCGTGACGGACGATGCCGGCGTCAAGAAGATGATTGATGACGCCATGAACAAATGGGGTCGCATCGACATCCTGATCGCCAACGCAGGCATCCTGCGTGACAAGTCCTTCTCCAAGATGACGATGGAGGACATCCAGCTCGTTGTGGATGTCCACCTGATGGGTTCTTTCAAGCCGATCAAGGCTGCATGGGACATCATGAAGGAGCAGAACTACGGACGTATCGTCGTGACGACTTCCTCGACCGGTCTCTATGGCAATTTCGGCCAGGCCAATTATGGCGCAGCAAAACTCGGCCTCGTCGGCATGATGAACACGCTGAAGATTGAAGGCGCCAAAAACAACATCAAGATCAACGCCGTATGCCCTGTCGCCGCAACGCGCATGACCGAAGGCCTTATGTCGCCGGAAGTTCTTGAACAGCTCAAGCCGGAATACGTGACACCAGGTGTCATGAACCTCGTCAAGCAGGAAGCCCCGACCGGCATGGTCCTTTCCGCAGGCGCTGGCGCGTTTTCCATGGCAGAGATCGTCGAAACCAAAGGCACCTATGTTGGCCAGGGCGAAGAACTGACGGCCGAGGCCGTTCAGGCTGCCTGGGACAAGATCACCGACAAGTCGGTTCAGACCCACTTCAACATGGGCGGTGAGCATGGTCAGAACATCTTCGCGCGCCTCGCGGAAGGCAAAAAAGCCTAAGAAAAGGGCGCGAGCCAATTAGAGTGGCCGAAGCGGCACGAGGCTGTCTTGTCTTTCCGCTTCGGCCATGTCTCTTTACATGCTGAATCTGACAGGCAGGGGTCTGAGTTATGCGTATTCTGTTCGCATTGTGTGCGATGATTTTGGCAGCGGGCTGCCAACCCGGTGAAGCACCAGCTGATGGCAACGGCGCAGCGCCGGTAACAGATGCTGTGCCAGTCGAAGCCGAGGACGAGCGCCCAGCCCCTGCTCCGGACGCTGAAGGCGCGATGTGTGGCGGCGTCGCTGGAATCTCCTGTCCTGCGGGTCTGTTTTGCAAACAACCTGACGGCCAGTGCCTTGAAATCATGGATGGCAGTGGGACTTGCGAAGTCGTGCCGGAAATCTGCACGCAGGAATACGCGCCTGTTTGCGGCTGTGATGGACAGACCTATGGCAATGCCTGCCAAGCCGCCGCCGCTGGCGCGAGCGTGGCTGCCGAAGGCGAGTGCGCCGGTACTGACATCGAATAGACGGGGACTGTACGCCCGAATTACAGCGCTTGAGACTTGCCGGCTTTCAATAGCGGCAGGGGCTCCAGAATAGGGAAGTCAACCTCGCGACCATTTGCGGACAGGCGACGGATGACCTGCGGTTTGTGACCCTGATTGAACGGGGTGACAATTTCCCCGTCCTTGGCGAGTTGGCTTCGAAGCGCTTCAGGGATTTCGGTAACCCCGCCCGTCAACAAGATGCGGTCGAACGGCTTGTGCTCGGGCCAGCCCTCAAGCCCATCGGCATGCTTCAGCGTAACATTGTCGACTTTCAGCTCAAGCATCCGTGCGCGCGCCTCGGTGACCAGCTTCTGATAGCGGTCGAGCGCCCAGACATGGCGTCCAATTTGCGCCAGCAGCGCCAGGATATAGCCACTTCCCGCACCCACCAGAAGGATCTTGTCCTCCTTGCCCGGCGTGGCCTGAAGCGCACCCAGCAATTGCGCCACGACAACCGGCTTGGGAATGGCCTGCCCACAAGGGATGGGCAGCACCGTGTCTTCGAAGGCCAGTTCGGCAAGTTTCGGATCTACGAAAGCCGACCGGTCAATCGTCTCCATAGCTGACAAGACCGCATCGTCGCGAATGCCCTGTCGCCGCAACAAAAGTACGAGACGCGCGGCGCGAAATGGATCAGCAATCAGGTCTGCCATGAAGCCCTGAGTTTATCCAGAAACCGGTTGTGCGTCAGGTCCACGTGTAACGGCGTCACGGAGATGCGACCTTCATAGATCGCTCTCAAATCTGTCCCCTCTTCCGGGCGCGAGAGCTTTCCGCGAAATCCGATCCAGAAATAGTCATTGCCACGCAGGTCTTCGCGCCGTTCGGTCGTGATGATGGACTCATCGCGAAACCCCTGCCGGGTGATCTCGATGCCGGCGACGTCTTCCGGTTCCCGGTCAGGGAAATTGACGTTCATCACCACATCATCCGGCCAGCCTTTTTCGATAAGGGGGCGAATGACCCTGGCACCCCAAGCTCTTGAGGTTTCCCACGGCAAGGAAATGCGTTCGCGAAAACCTTGCGCCTGACTGAGCGCGATCGATGGAATCCCCAGATGCATGCCGAACATGGCGCCGGCGATCGTGCCGGAGAGGCTGGTGTCCTCAGCAATGTTCTGGCCGCGATTGACCCCCGACAGGATCAGGTCTGGTCGCTCATCCATGAGGTCATGGACAGCGAGAAGGACGCAATCGGTCGGCGTGCCCATTACGGCCCAGCATTTGTCGCGAACCTGCCGTGTACGCACGGGCTGAGTAAGCGTGATGGAGCGCGATTGGCCTGACTGTTCCACTTCAGGTGCCGCAATCCAGATATCATCCGAGAGCTCGCGCGCGATCGACTCAAGGATCGACAGTCCGGGCGCGTGAATGCCGTCGTCATTGGTGAGAAGAATTCTCATCCGATGACCTCCAGACCGCCCATATAGGGCTGCAGGACTTTCGGGACGCGGATGGTGCCGTCTTCGTTTTGGTAGTTCTCAAGGATGGCCACAAGCGTGCGGCCAACCGCAAGGCCCGAGCCATTGAGCGTATGGACGAATTCTGGTTTCGGTTTGGGATTGTCCTCACTCGGCGCAGGGCGCCAGCGGGCGTTCATCCGTCGCGCCTGAAACTCGCCGCAATAGGAGCAGGAGCTGATCTCGCGATAAGTATCCTGAGAAGGCAGCCAGACTTCGAGGTCATAGGTCTTGCGCGCGCCAGCGCCCATATCACCTGAGCAGAGCAGCATCCGGCGGTAGGGCAGC
Organism: Pseudomonadota bacterium; assembly: GCA_036338795.1. Classification (GTDB taxonomy): domain Bacteria; phylum Pseudomonadota; class Alphaproteobacteria; order Caulobacterales; family Hyphomonadaceae; genus Henriciella. The sequence goes on from JAYZBJ010000285.1 coordinate 4,713, forward strand.
TCGAGGCGCTCGAGAATTGTCTCTGCGCAGCGCGTCATCCGCTCAAGCTCTTCAAGCCCCTCATCCTGATCGCGAACGATGGACACCAGTTCCACCTTGTTGAATTGGTGAAGGCGGATCATGCCCTTCGTGTCGCGGCCTGCGCTGCCAGCTTCGGACCGGAAGCAAGGCGTATGCGCGGTATAGCGCCGTGGCAGGTAATCGGCATCGATGATGCTTTCCCGCACGATGTTCGTCAGCGAGATTTCAGACGTCGCAATCAGCCACATTCCATCCGTTGTCTGGAAGGAGTCCTCGCCAAATTTCGGTAGCTGGCCCGTCCCGACCAACGCGTCAGACCTCACCAGTACAGGCGGGCTGGTTTCAGTGTAGCCATGCTCGCCAGTCTGGACATCAAGCATGAAGCTCGCGACGGCTCTCTCAAGCCTTGAAAGCTGCCCACTCAACAGCACAAATCGCGCTCCCGAGATTTTCGCTGCCGTTTCAAAGTCCATCATGCCGAGGGCTTCGCCGAGATCCGCATGATCCTTGGGGGCGAAGGCCAGTGCGGTCGGCGTACCAACCATTTTCTGCTCGACATTGCCGTCCTCGTCCTCTCCGACCGGGACATCGTCCAGCGGTAGGTTTGGCAGGCCGAACAGGATTTCATCCAGAGCTTCGCGAGCAGCAGCTTCCTGTTCACCGGCAGCTTCAATTGTATCCTTCGCTTCGGCAACGACAGCGCGGAGACGCTCAAACTCAGCGTCGTCACCTTTCGCCTTGGCCTGGCCGATCAGCTTGGAGTTCGCGTTGCGCGCACTCTCGGCTTCCTGCTTGTCGCTGACCGCTTTGCGCAGGGCGCGGTCATGGGCGAGGATATCGTCGACCACATCACCAAGGCCCGGCTTGCGGCGGTCCCAGGCGTTGCGTAAGGTCTCAGGGTTTTCGCGAATGGCGCGGATGTCGAACATGAGAGCTCTCTGGTCTTCGAAATGACAATTCGGCCAACCGTGTAGAGGAATTGGCTGCGCAGCGGAACCGCCGAGATGATGGAATGCGCCTAGTCTTCGGCCTGGCGCGCAGCTTCTTCTTCAGCAGCCTTCTTTTCCATCATGCTCACACACCAGATCGAAATCTCATAAAGCCCGTAGACAGGCACCGCGAGCATCACCTGTGAGATAAGGTCAGGGGGGGTAAAGAACGCTGCCGCCACGAGAATGCCGACCACGGCATACTTGCGGCCAGAGCGCAGCGTATCAGCGCCGATAATGCCAGCACGCCCCAGCAAGCTGAGGATTACCGGCAGCTGGAATGACAAGCCGAAGGCAAGCATCAATGCCATCACCAGGGACAGATATTCCGACACCTTGATCTGCGGCGTGATCGCAGCGACGCCTTCCCCGCCGAGCTGTTCGAACGACAGCGCAAAGCGCGAGATGAGCGGCAGCATCACAAAGTAGACGAAGACTGCGCCAATCACGAAAAGGACAGGCGCAGCAATCAGGAAAGGCAGGACGGCGCCTTTCTCGCGTTTGTAGAGTCCCGGAGCGACGAATGAGTAGATTTGCCAGCCGATAATCGGAAAGGCGACAAATACGCCGGCAAACAGCGCAAGCTTCAGCTGTACGAAAAATACTTCCAGCGGCGCGGTATAGATCAGCTCAAAATTGGCGTCCTGACGTTCCAGTTCAGCAACAGCCACCAGCGGTCCGAGCAGGATGTTGTAGAGTGGACGGGCGACGAAAAAGCATGCCGCAGTTGCGACGGCCAGTGCGGCGATCGACCAAATAAGTCGAGAGCGCAACTCAATCAGATGATCGAGAAGCGGTGCCCGTGAGGACTCCATTTCGTCGTCATCGGTAATGTCGGGGCGCTCATCCGCGCGCATATCCTGACTCATGTGGATTGCGCCTTCCTGCCTTCTTCTGTCGGCTCGGTCTTCTCGGCTGCTCGGTCGGCGTCATGCTCCGGCAACTTGCCCTGCTCCGCATCCGGAACCTCGCCTGGACCCGTTTCTTCAGGGGACGCATCCGGCATCGGGTTTTCCATCATGACGCGTCGATTGATGTCTGATTCGGTGCGCTTCAGGTCATCGACGGCTTTAGTCAGCTCATTGTCGCGGCGAAGATCCTCGATCTCCTTTCGAAGCTCGTCGAGTTCTGCCTGCCGGGCGATATCATCGAACGCTGACTGGAATTCCCGTGCCATTGCGCGGCCGCGGGCTACAAACTGCCCGAGCTTGCGCATCATCAATGGCAAGTCCTTCGGCCCGACCACGATCAAGGCAATGATCGCGATGAGCATGAATTCGGTGAGTCCGAATTGAGGAAGCATGAATTGCCGCCTTCCTCAGAAAATCAGCTGGAGGTCTTCGTCTTGTCCTTCTCAGGGGTGACGTTGACCATCTTGTCGTCTTTGAGATGACGCGACTGGTCGCCCTTGGCGTCCTTCTCGTCTTCTTCATCGTCGTTCAGGCCCTTGCGGAATGACCGCATGCCTTTCGCCATGTCGCCCATGATGGAGGAAATGCGCCCGCGACCACCGAAGAGTAGCAAAGCGACAATCAGGACAATGAGAAGCTGCATCCAGCTGGGGGCCATGGCCGTTACTCCGATCTAACCCAAATACAGATAGCGCCGCACCGTCACGGTCTCAATGGCGCGTCTGGTTTTGCCCTAGTCGTCCTCGGCGTCAGAGTCCATGAAATCCGTCACGAATGCGCTGTCTTCGCCGGAATCGATGTCGCCCGCGGCGTCATCAAGATCGCGAAGTGGAAGTTCGACCTCACTCGCGTCGAAATTATCAGGCACCACATCGGACAGGAGGCCGCCAGCTTCGAGCTCTGCCCGCCCGGGTAGGAGATCAAGGCTTTCGAGGCCGAAATGCTCCAGGAAGCTGTCCGTCGTACCGTAAGTGACAGGGCGGCCGGGCGTCTTGCGGCGTCCCTTGATCCGCACCCAGCCCGCTTCCATCAGCTGGTCGATCGTCCCTTTAGAGACTGCGACTCCACGAACGGCCTCAATCTCCGCACGGGTCACAGGCTGTCCGTAGGCGATAATCGCCAACGTCTCGAGCGCAGCCTGAGAGAGCTTTTTCTGCTCGTGGCGTTCTTCGACGAAGAGGTATGAAAGGTCCTCGGCTGTCTGGAAACGCCACTTGCCCGCGACTTCTACGAGATTCACACCCCGATGGGCATACGCCGCCTTGAGCGCCATCAGTACCTGCGCAGCGTCGGCACCCTGCGGCAGCGTCTCTGCGATCTGCTCGGCCGACAACGGCTCACCTGCGGCGAACAGGACAGCTTCAGCGCGGCGCATGGCCTCCGCTGACGCGTCGACTTCGGTGACTGTATCGTGAGATAGCGCTTCGGCTGAGCGGCGATACGCGAATGAGAGCTGGCGTACGGCATTGCGGATGTCATCCGGTTCGTCGTCCACGGCCTGGTCTTTCATCTGGGGTATCGCGTTCATGCGTTCAGCCCTCCCCTATCTTCCTTGGCGCCGCGCAGATAGAGCGGCGAAAAATGCTGGTCCTGGCGCAGCTCGACATCGCCATCGCGGGCGAGCTCCAGAGCCACCGAGAAGACGCTCGCCGTAACAGAGCGCGGCGGCACGTCACCTGAAATATCGGTTAGCCGACTACGGACCTCATCAAGTGAGGCCCACTGGTCGATAAATTTGCTGAGCGACTTCAGTGAGTTACGCGCGTGTTCAAGCGGCAGCACGAACTGGTGCTCGACCCTGTGCGGCGCAGCATCTTCCCGGCGCTGCCGGATCGCACCGAAAGCCTGCATCAGGTGCCACATGGTCGTGTCATACTCAGTTTGCTTGATGACACGCGGCTTTTCCGGCGCACCCCGGACGAACACATCCTGTCCGAGCTGCGCCAATTCCATAAGCTGGTCGCCAGCTTCGCGCATCGCATCAAGACGCTTGAGGCGAAAGGCAAGGCGCGCAGCCATCTCCTCGCCATCAATCTCGTCATTTGCAGCCTTCTCCGGCTTCGGCAGGAGAAGGCGAGACTTCATGAAAGTCAGCCAGGCCGCCATCAGCAGGTAGTCTGCGGCGAGATCTATCCGCTTCTTGCGGGCATCCTCGATGAAGCCGAGATACTGCGTCGCAAGCTCCAGCATGGAGACCTTGAGCAGGTCGACCTTCTGCTTGCGCGCGAGGTCCAGCAAGAGATGGAGCGGTCCCTCATACCCGTCGATGTCGACGGAGAACATGTCTTCCGCTTCGAGATCTTCGCGTTCGACGAGATCGTTGGAGACCAGTTCCAGGCTCATGCGTGCGTGACTCCAAGATCCGGTATCAGTGATCGGAACTGTTCCCAGCCCGCTTCTGCATCAAAAGCGACGGCGCGCTTCGACGCCGCTTCTGCCGCGTCTGCACGCTCCTTGGCCTTGCCGTCGAGGCGGGGTGACGCTTCAGCGACTTCGGTCATTTCCGCAAGAATCGCATCGGCATCCTTTAGGAAACCGGAGCAATGAAGCAGCACGTCGCAGCCCGCATCAATCGATGCATTGGCGCGATCGGTGAGCGTGCCACCAAGTGCTTTCATGCCGAGATCATCTGTCATCAGAAGACCATCAAACCCGATTCGGCCCCGGATGACCTCCTGAATCATCTTGTGGGATACCGTGGCAGCGCATGTGCTGTCGAATTGGTCGTAGGCTATGTGGGCCGTCATCGCCATCGGCGCGTCGGCAACATGGGCAAAGGCCGCGAAATCGGACGACAGCTCATTATCTCCAGCCGTGACGCGCGGCAGCTCCAGATGGCTATCAGCCATGGAACGACCATGACCGGGAATATGCTTGATAACACCGGCGACCCCGCCGTCCTCAAGCCCCTTCAGTGCAGCCTTGGCGAGCGCGCCAACCTTATCGGGGTCTGTCCCGAAAGCGCGGTCGCCAATCACATCATGCGCACCGGGCTGCGGCAGGTCGCATACAGGCGCGCAGTCCGCATGGATACCCATCGCGGCTCGCTCATGCGCAATCAGACGATAGCCAAGCCAGATCGCCTCCAGGCCTCTCTCCGGATCAGCGTCATAGAGGTCCCCATAGACCTCGCCCTGCGGAAAGAGCGGCCATTCAGGTGCCTTGAGACGGGCAACGCGACCGCCTTCCTGATCGATGAAAATCAGGATTTCGCGACCAACCGCATTCCATATGTCCTCAACGAGCTGGCTGACCTGCAGCTTCGTGTGGCAGGAGCGCCCCATCAGGATGACGCCCCATGGCTTGTGCTCAGCAAAAAGCGCTGCTTCGTCGCGAAGCAGGTTCGCCCCTGCTACGCTCAGGATGCAGGCCTTGTTATTCATGCTGTTTCGCGCACCACGATACAGTCACCGCCTTCGGACTTGTAGGCGGAGCAGAAGTCAGCTGCGCCTTCGCGCGAACCAAATGATCCGGCGCGCAGGCGGAAGAACACGCCCTTTGCTCCCAGATCTGCCCGTTCGATGGACATGCTTGCTCCTTTAAAGATTTCCGGGTGGGCCCGACTTGCGCGTTTCCAGGCATCCGTCGCCGCTGACTCACTACGCACAGCCGATATCTGGACAAGATAATCGCCGCCCTTCGCAAATGCAAAACGAGGTGCAGGTGCTGCCTGTTCCACCGGTGTAGCTGATGCGACCTGAACAGGTTGCGATTGTGGTTCCACTTCTGGCAGGCTCGGCAGTTCCGCGAGCGCAGGCGTCTCGGCCTCCTGCTGGCCCACTCTGCGCACGTCATCCTGCGAGACGGGCATTTCGCTGGCCGGGGCCTGGGCGGTCTCTGGCTCGGACGATTGCGGACGCAGGTCCATTGGCGGGCCGCCGCGCAGGAACTCTTCAGAGCGCCCAGCAACCGTCTGCGGCGTGGAGACCGGCTCACGGCTGGACCCGTCGATTACGTCATAAAGCATACGGTCGAGGTCATCGATCTGGACGCCGCCGCGGTCATCCGGCACGCGCTTGTATGGCTGCGCTTCTGCGACAACCATTGGCAATGCGCCATCCTGCGGGCGCACGCCCTGACGATAGGTGTTCCATAAAACAGCTGCGAACACGATGAGCACGCCAATGGCGAGCGTAAGGATCAACGGCCCGCGAGCGGTTTCGTCATCCCTGATTTCGAAGCCACGGTATTCTTCCTCGTACGGCCCGATATCTGAGTCATGGTCACGATAGGTCATTCTGAATCATCTGCCCCTGATGAGATAGGTTACTGGTTAAGATTAGGGGCCCGTTCGTTAACGATCGTTGAATCAGACCAGCTTCCAGCGTGGCTGTGTTCAGATCATGCTTTCGAGATTGAAGACCTTGCGATGCAGGTCGATCGCGTAATTGTCCGTCATGCCCGCAATGTAATCGCAGACGAGACGGGCCCGGCGGTCGACCGGAGATTGTTCGGCACCCTGCCTCAATGGCGGCGGCAGGATATCAGGCTCCTCAAGGAACAGGTCGAACAGTTCTTTCAATACCCGTTTGGCCTGGCTGCGCATGCGGTTGACCTTGTAGTGCTTGTACATCCGCTCGAAGAGGAAAGCCCGCAACGCCCTTTGCTGCTGGTCAAAATCATCTGAAAAGGCAACCAGCGGCTCGGGCATGGCGCGCACAGCTGCCGCTGATTGCGGCTGATACTTCTTAACCCGGCGCTCGGTCTCCTGCACAAGGTCATCAATCCAGAGTCCAATCAGGCGGCGCACGGCCTCATAGACGGTGCGTTGCTGGTCGAGCACCGGATGCTCAATGCGTACGGAACGGAACACGTCACCGACGACTGGCAGGTGCAGCATGTCATCGATTGTGAACAAGCCCGCCGCGATACCGTCATCGATGTCGTGATTATTGTAGGCGATGTCATCAGCGAGCGCTGCGATCTGGGCTTCCGGCCCGGCAAACTGATCCAGCTCGAGCTTTTCCAGATGGGGAAAGTCCCGGAAGGCCGCCGGCAGCGCGGCGATCGGCGTGTCGCTGGTGACGAGAGGACCATTGTGCTTGACCAGCCCTTCGAGCATTTCCCAGGTCAGGTTCAGGCCATCAAAGGATGGATAGCGCTGCTCCAGCCGCGTGACGACACGCAGGGTCTGGGCGTTGTGATCAAAGCCTTCATAGGCCTCCATGCTGGCGTCGAGCTGATCCTCCCCGGCATGGCCGAACGGCGGATGTCCGAGGTCATGCGCAAGGGCCATCGCCTCTGCAAGGTCTTCATCGACACCCAGACGGCGAGCGACGGACCGCGCGATTTGCGCCACTTCGAGCGAGTGGGTCAGGCGTGTGCGATAATGGTCACCTTCATGGGCAACAAAGACCTGCGTTTTCTGCTTCAAACGACGGAATCCGGAGGAGTGGATAATCCGGTCGCGATCGCGCTGAAACGGCGTACGCGTTGCAGATTCCGGCTCATCGTGGAAGCGCCCGCGAGAGTCTTGCCAGCGGGTCGTGTACAGTGCGGGCTTTTCTGGCAGCACAGACTTTCCTATCTTGGTGGCCATGAGTGATGTCACCCTTTCTCCTTCGGCTGCCAAGCGCATTAATGCGATTCTGGCAAAGCAGTCCGGCAAGGACTTCCTACGTGTGTCCGTCGAGGGCGGCGGATGCTCTGGGTTTTCGTACAAGTTCGACCTGGAAGACACCCGGAACGATGATGATGTCGTCGTCGAGCTTGATGGCGCGCGCGTGCTGATCGACGAGATGAGCATGGAGTTCCTGCGCGGATCCGAGATCGATTTCTCGACAGAACTGATCGGCGCGGCGTTCAAGATCAACAACCCGAACGCCACCGCTGCCTGCGGCTGTGGCACGAGTTTCTCGCTCTAGGGCTTCCCTTCCCCAGCGTCGTCATTCTAGACCGCTCCCTGTAACAGGGAGTGACACCACATGGACGTGACGCAGGCCGTCAAACAGCGCATTTCGACACGCGCATTCACCGATCAGGAGATCAGCGAATCAGAGGTTCGCGAATGGCTCGAAGCGGCCCAGCGTGCACCATCGGGCGGCAATCTGCAGCCCTGGCGCGTAATCGTGGTTGCGGGTGAGGCCAAGCAGAACGTCATTGATCTGGCGCAGAAAACGCTCGCCTCAAACCCGCGCGGCGAACCGACCGACCGGCCGATCTATCCGGCAGACCTCTGGGAGCCGCACAAATCCCGCCGCTTCCGGGTAGGTGAAATGATGTATGCCGAGCTGGGCATTCCGCGCGAGGACAAGGCCGCCCGGCTTCAATGGTTCGCGCGCAATTATCGCCTGTTCGATGCGCCACTGGGTGTCTTCTTCGTAATCGACAAGCGTATGGGCCATGGCCAGTGGGCACATACGGGGATGTACATGCAGACGCTGGCACTGCTCGCTGAAGAGCGTGGCTGGGGCACCTGCATGCAGGAGTGCTGGGGCATCCTGCGGGACACGCTGCACGACCACTTCCAGCTGGGTGAATCCGAGATGCTGTATTGCGGTATGGCTGTCGGCTGGCCGGACAAGGCGCATGCGGTCAACAAGCTCTATTCAGAGCGCGCATCACTTGATGAAGTAGCGGAGCTGAAGGGCTTCTAAATCGCCGCGGAGCGGCCACAATCGCGCCCAAAGCGCTGGCCAGTTTGCTCTCCATGACACGGAGAGAGATGATGGCCAGCGTGACCCTCCTGCCGCTTTCGGCAAACCCTCTCGGCTGGTCGGTTTTCCCACAGGAGACCCGGCTGGTTTCCGCCGCCCGTCAGCAGGTCGGCGTGACGATCGATTATGACCCTGCCTATGTCCGCCTGCCCTATCCTGGCGGGGATGTACCGCGTGAGACGGGCGTTTGCATCGATGTGATTGTGCGGGCCTACCGGGATGCTTTCGGGTTCGACTTTCAGCAGGCGATCCATGAAGACATGAACGCCGATTTTGCAGCCTATCCAGCCAGCTGGGGCCTCTCCCGACCGGACCGGAATATCGACCACCGGCGTGTTCCGAATCTCGAAACCTGGCTTGAGCGCAACGCCATCGAGTTGCCCGCGGACACCTGGGAGCCGGGCGATATCCTGACCTGCCGGGTCGATTCATCGCTGCCGCATGTTGCGATCGTTTCGGATCGGGAGACGCAGTTTGGCGAACCGCTGGTGATCCACAATATCGGCCTTGGCGCGCGCGAAGAGCGGCTGATCGGGCGGTTCGCTCATGAGCGGCGTTTCCGCTTCTATCCCGATTGAGGGCCCGGCCGGGCTGAAACCCGCCAGACTTTCCACCGGAATATCCAGCCTTTTTT
>JAYZBJ010000286.1:0-6089 GCA_036338795.1 Pseudomonadota bacterium
CTGCAGCCGCCAAGACGAGATCAAAAGTTAATAAAGCCCGTCTTCAAGTTCATGAATTTTATATATCAGTTTACTTGATATTCAGCGCTGCCATGTAGAACCATACCTGTTCCGGGGAAACCAACAAATCGGAACGTAACAATCTGCATGATGATGGAGTCTCCAATGCAAAAGTTTGCACGTCTTTTCAAGAACGAGTCTGGCGCAACCGCTATCGAGTACGGCCTGATCGCTGCCCTTATCGCTGTTGCGATCATCGGCGCAGTCGGCGCTCTGGGCACCCAGACCTCTGGCACGTTCAACGACGTTTCCGGCGCTATCGCTAACCGCTAAGCGCCTGGCGAAACGCCGACCAGCCCAAACGGGCCGCATGATTCGAAGCCGCCGGACCTCCGGCGGCTTCACTCGTTTTTGGGATGGTGAAAGCAAGTCTTCAGATTTCCCTGCTAGGGTCTCTCCAAGTATTGATTGAGTAGAGTAACCGCATGCTGATCGCTCCCCTTTTCGGATTTCTTTTTCTCACCCTCTGCATTTACGCAGCCCTGCGAGACATCGAGTCCCTGACGATCACCAACGGACTGAATGCCCTCATCGCATTTCTCTTCATTCCGGCCGCGATTGTTGTCGCGCCAGGTTGGGAGGTTGCCGGCTGGCACCTTGCCGCGGGCCTGATCGCTTTTGTGGTGTCGGTTGCGCTGTTCATGGTCGGCGCGTTTGGCGGCGGCGATGCGAAAATGATTCCTGGTGTGATGCTCTGGCTCGGGCCAGAAGCTGGCATGCCGTTCCTGACTGTCATGGCGGTCGCCGGGGGCGCGCTTGCGCTCATCGTCATGATTGCCCGGCGGATGGTGCCTGTGGCGGCCACCCCGGATTTTGCGCGTGAAACGCTGCTTCCCGGCAATGGCGTTCCTTACGGAGTTGCGATCGCCGCCGGGGCGATTGCCTGTGCGCCGCTGTCGCCATTACTGCAGCCACTTGCGGAAATAACAGCGTTCGCAAGTTAACTATGCCTTAGTCAGTAAGTGCAAATCTGCGCCCTGAAGTTCCGGGTCTCTCAAGATTCGGAGTGCGATTCAGAGGGCCGGATCCATGTCACCAATTCGTCTGATTATCCTGCTAGTGGCTGCCGCCGCTGCGATTGGCGCGGCGCTGCTCGTTCGTGACATGTCTGGCCAGTCGACGCAGCAAGCTGCGCCTGGCGAGCCGATCGAGATTGTCCGCGAAGTTGAGGTGTCTTCCACCAAGGTACTCGTCTCGCGCAACGATACGCGCATCGGTACGCTGCTCACGCCAGATGATTTCCGCTGGGCAGACTGGCCTGAGAAGGCGCTGCATGGCGGCTACTTTACCCAGGAAGATCATCCGGGTGCGATTGAAGAGCTCGCCGGTAGCGTTGTGAAAACGGCGCTCCTCGCAGGTGAGCCGATCGTGGGCTCAAAGATCGTCAAGAAGGGCGAGACCGGGTTCATGGCGGCGCTTCTGCGTCCGGGCATGCGCGCCATCTCTGTCGAGATCTCCCCGGAAACGGCATCGGCCGGCTTCATCCTGCCGGATGATCGCGTCGACGTTATCCTGACTTATGAAGTCGAACTCATGACTGAGCGCGGCTCGTCCGACACCACGATGACGCGAACGGTGATCGAGAATGGCCGCGTGCTCGCGATTGACCAGATTTTCGGTGAAATGGATGGCACGCCCGTGCTGACCGGTTCGACGGCGACGCTTGAGCTGGAGCCAAAACAGGCCGAGCTGCTCGCGCATGCCAGCCGCCTGGGCCGCATTTCGCTCGCCCTGCGCAGCGTCGCGGATGCCAATGACAATGACGGTGCCACACTCGCTGCTACTGGCCTGCTCACCGGCGATAGCGGCGAAGGTAACCGGGTAAAAGTCTTCAAGAACGGAAGTGTGGGCGGGGGAAGCTGATGATCGGCGTACGGCACGCATTGAAATCAATCGGGGCAGGCGTCGCCTGCCTCCTCGCTGTCCAGCCGGTCAGCGCGCAGAACCTCATGGGCGTCTCCGTCATGGAGCCCGGTGAGACAAGTGTTTCGCAGACGATCAAGCTCGGCCTGAACAAGTCGACCGTGATCGAACTGGAGCGGCCCGTCGCGGATGTGGTCATCACGAACCCGACCATTGCGGATGCCGTCGTCCAGACGTCGAGCCGCCTGATTTTCCGCGGCATCGAGGTTGGCGAGACGAATGCCTTCCTGTTCGACCGTGAAGGCAATCCTCTGCTCAACTTGGAAATCATCGTCGATGCCGACACGGCGTCGCTCGAGAAACTGATTTCGCGCTATGTGCCGGACTCGCGTGTGAAAGTCGAAAGCGTCGGCGGCAACATCGTTGTCAGCGGCGTTGTCGACAATCTGATGCAGTCTGACCAGGTGATCCGCCTCATCAAGGCATATGCCGGCGGTGTTGAAGATCTTGAGCCGGTGAACATGCTGTCTGTGTCCGCCAAGGACCAGGTCATGCTCGAGGTTCGCGTTGTCGAGATGCAGCGCACAGTGGTCAAGCAGCTGGGTATCAACCTGTCAGGCGTCACCAATTTCGGTGACTTCGCCAACATGGTCGAGAAACAGCTCTTCGCCGATGTGGCGGGCGACGGTATCGACGGTGCGGTCAATACGGGCGAGACGACGCTCGCGCCCGGCCTGCCATTCGAGAACAATTTCGGCTTCTCCAGCGCCAACGGCTTCAACGTCGCGGGCAGCTCGCTGGGCGGCCTGTCGAGCGATTTCGGCTATACGAACTATGTCGGATCGGACTTCCAGTCCTCAGCCGGCGTCGCCATCGACGCGCTTGAGCGTATCGGGATCGTCCGTACGCTGGCAGAGCCGAACATCTCAGCCGTATCGGGTGAGTCTGCGAAGTTCCTCGCGGGTGGCGAATTCCCGGTTCCGGTGGGACAGGACAATAACGGCCGCATCTCGATCGAATTCAAACAATACGGTGTGGGCCTCGCCTTCACGCCGGTCGTTCTTTCCGAGGGCCGTATTTCGCTGAAGGTCTCGACGGAAGTATCCGAGCTGACTAATCAGGGCGCCTTCCAGGGCCAGTCCGTCGCGGGTGTCGATGACGATGGCAACATCATCACGGCCCAGACGCTGACCATTCCAGCCCTCACGGTTCGCCGCGCGGAAAGCACGGTCGAGCTGCCAAGCGGTGGCTCCATGATGCTTGCGGGTCTCATCCAAAGCCGGTCACGCCAGTCGATCGACCAGCTGCCGGGCCTTAAGAAGCTGCCGATCCTCGGCGCGCTCTTCCAGTCGCGGGACTTCATGAATGAGGAAACCGAACTGGTCATCATGATCACGCCGTACCTCGTCGATCCGACGCAGAAGGCGCTGCTGCGCACGCCGGCAGACGGCTACGCCAACGCCTCCGACCCGCGCACGATCTTCTTCGGCAAGCTCAACGCTGTCTACGGCAAGGACGGCAAGGGCCTGAACGCGGACAACTATAACGCGCCAGTCGGCTTTATTGAGGAGTAGGGGTTCATCATGCGCACACTGAGCAAGATTGTCGTCTCCTGCGGATTTGCTTCCGTCCTGGCGCTTGCGGGCTGCAGCTCGAGCGGCAAAAACGGCCCCGTTCCGATGGAATACCTTCAGGGCACGACGCTCGATCGCAACCCGATCCGGGTGGCCGAGCGGACCGAGTACCTGGAAGTGAAGCTCAACGTTCTCGACAAGCATCTGCGCCTTGAGGAAAAGGCCAAGATCCGCGCGTTTGTGAACGACTATGTCCAGCGCGGTCATGGCCCGCTGATCATGTCGCTGCCAAAAAATCACGGCAATGAAGAGCTTGCGGTAAAAGCCGTCGCTGAAGCGCGCGAGATCGCATGGACCGCCGGCGTCGACTATCAGGAAATTCGCGGCAGCGCCTATGAGGCAGGCGGCAGCAGCACCGCGCCCATCGTCATGGCCTTTACAGCCTATGACGCCATCGCGCCGGATTGCCCGCAGAAATCCATGATCGATTTCGCCGATGCCACGTCGAACAACGACATGTCGACGCTCGGCTGTTCGGTCCGCACAAACATGGCCGCAATGATTGCTGATCCGGCAGACCTGCTTGGTCAGCGTCCGCTTGACGAAGGCGACCTTGCCCGCCGCACCGCGCAGCTCGCGCTGTATCGCGAAGGACAGGCAACGGCAGCCCAGCGGTCGGATGCTGAATCCGGCAGCGTCTCGACTGCGGTGAACTAGGACAGAGCGTTTTTGAGGATACTCTGATGAGCAACGAAAATGCACTTTTCGACGACGAGTTCGGTCTCGATTTCGATGAGAGTGAAGAAGCAGGCCAGGGCTCGGATCTGATCGACCAGCTCACCGGGCCGGTTGATGCACCGTACAAGGATGTCGAGCAGGGGCAGGTGGTTGTTCCGCCAATGGATGCCTATCAGGGCGGTGACCGCGCCATCCCGGCGATTGCTGCGCTCGCCTTCTATGAAACCGATGAGACCCGCCAGATCGTTGAGCGTGTTGCGCATGACCGCCGGATGATCAATGCCACGCTGGACGTTTATCCAGGCGGTATCCCGGCCGCGATTGAGCATCTGTCGCAGAACCCGACGCCAAACCTCCTGATCGTCGAATCCTCGGCGCATGCCTCGCAGATGATCCAGCAGATCGACCAGCTTGCAGGCCAGTGTGAAGAGGGCGTCCAGGTCATGGTCGTCGGGGCGACCAATGATATCTCCCTTTATCGCCAGCTCGTCGCGCGCGGTGTCAGCGAGTATCTCGTCCCGCCCATTGAGCCGGTACAGGTCGTTCGCTCTATTTCCGGCCTGTTCTCCGACCCGGATGCACCTTTCGTCGGCAAGTCCATCTCCGTGATTGGCGCCAAGGGCGGTGTCGGCTCGTCGACCATCGCGCACAACCTTGCCTGGGCGCTGGCCGAGAATGCGAAGGTCAACACCTCGCTGGTCGACCTCGACCTGTCATTCGGCACCACATCGCTCGACTTCAATCACGAGACCCAGCAGACCGTCGCCGACGCGCTGCTGTCGCCGGACCGTACCGATGACGCTGTCATCTCACGCCTGCTTGCAAAGGCGACGGACCGATTGTCGCTGTTCACCGCGCCTGCAAGCGTGAACCAGCTCATGGACATCGATTCCTCGTCCTATTCGCTCGTCATCGAAGGTGTACGCCGCCTGATGCCTTTCGTGGTCCTCGACCTGCCGCATGGCTGGAATGAATGGATCTACAATACGCTGGTGACGTCCGACGAAGTCATCCTGGTTTGCCAGCCTGACCTTGCCTCGCTTCGCAACGGCAAGAACATGGTCGACCAGCTGAAGGCGCAGCGTCCGAATGACAATCCGCCACGCCTGATCATCAACATGGCTGGCGTGCCCAAGCGCCCGGAAATTCCGGTGAAGGACTTTGCTGCCGCGATCGAGGTTGAGCCGGACATCATCCTGCCATTCGATCCGCAACTGTTCGGCAACGCGTCGAACAAGGGGCAGATGATTTCGGAGGCCGATCCGCAGGCGAAGCCATCGCAGGCGATCGACCACCTCGCATCCGTGCTTTCCGGACGTGAGACGGCCCAGCCGCAGAAATCCTTCCTCAAGAAACTCCTTGGAAAGTAAGGCCCGGTAGGAAACCCAGATGTCCTTTGGCAAACGTTCAGCAACCGCAACACAGCCCGCGCCAGCCGCGCGTCCGGCTGCACCTGCTGCGCCACGTCCTGCCGCACCGGCCAAGCCAGTAAAGCCGGCGCCGCCGTCGGCAGCCAAGAAACCACCTAGGCCCGGTGGTCAGAAACCGGGAACCGGGGGCAAGCCTGTCGCGCTGAAGCCACCGCCGGACATGAAGCCGGAGAAGGTCCACAAGGTCGATTCGCGCTCTGAAGAATATTACGCGACCAAGACGACCATCTTCAACGCACTCATCGACACGATTGATCTTGGTCAGCTTGCCCAGCTCGACGCTGAAAGCGCGCGGGAAGAAATTCGCGACATCGTCGTCGAGATCATCAGCATCAAGAACGTGGTCATGTCGATCTCCGATCAGGAACAGCTGCTCGATGATATCTGTAACGACGTGCTGGGATATGGAACTCTGGATCAATTT
>JAYZBJ010000287.1:0-3551 GCA_036338795.1 Pseudomonadota bacterium
AAACTTGCCAGCGCACCGGAAGAGCCGGCCTTGTTCGAACCCGTGCGCGTTATTGTCGATACGCAGAATGAGGGGTTCGCCCAGCAAGTATACGGGATCATAGACGGCGAAGCCGTATGGCGCCGTTATGTGCCGGGACGAATAGACGGGGAAGGGGATCTGGTCCTTGTCCTGCGCGACGCCACATCAGGCACGCTGCCCGTTCCCGTGAAAATCGCCGAACGTGGCGTTGTAGAGTATGAGGCAAACGTATTCGTTCGTGAGGCTGGCAAACAGGGGCTGGGTGGCAAAAACGACCCGGCGAAGGACACCTGGTACCACTCTGATGGTGCGGCCATGCTGGCAAATCTCGGCTACGATGTCAGCGCGGCTCCCAGGGTGGTTGAGCCAGATACGCTGACCATTCGTCTTGCTTCGGACCCTTCGAGGTCCCGCCAGACTGAAAATCCTTATGTAACGCCGGTCGTTCGTGACCCGCTGCCGCCAGAGCGCCACTTCGGATACGCGCTGACCTGGTGGGGGCTGGCCATTGCACTCATCGGCGTGTACGTCGCCTTCCATCATTCCAGAGGACGGCTGCGCTTCAAGAGGTAAGCTCCCAATGCAATTCATCTCAACCCGAGGGCAGGCCCAGCCTGCGAGCTTCGTTGACGCATGCCTGTCGGGCCTTGCCCCGGACGGTGGCCTCTACGTGCCGGAAAGCTGGCCGCAGATCGGTCCTGCGCAACCGAACGAGAGTTACGTTGACGTAGCGACTCGCGTGATCTGCGCGTTCGCGGGAGATGAGATGGACGAGCCGACCGTTCGCGGCATATGCGAGCGGGCGTATTCAACCTTCGGCCATCAATCCGTTGCGCCGCTGGTCCAATGGGGCTCCGACGCCTTCCTGATGGAACTGCATCATGGTCCGACGCTCGCCTTCAAGGACGTGGCGATGCAGATGATCGCGCAGTTCTTCGACGTTGCCTTGAAGCAACGTGGTGAGCGCATGAGCGTCACGTGTGCAACGTCCGGCGATACGGGAGGGGCGGCAGCTGCGGCGTTCGCTGGAGCAAGCAATGTCGACCTCTTCATTCTGCACCCCTATGAGCGAATCTCGCCGGTGCAGCGCCTGTTCATGACGACGACCGGTGCGGACAATGTTCACAACATTGCGATCGATGAAGACTTCGACGCATGCCAGGCCATTGTGAAATCGCTCTTTGCTGACCGGGACTTTGTAGAAAGCTCAGGGCTTTCCGGCGTGAACTCCATCAATTGGGCCCGTATCGCCGCACAGGCGGTATACTACGCAACAGCGCAGGCCGCCTTAGGCACGTCACGGCCGCTGCGATTCGTGGTCCCTAGCGGCAATATGGGCGATGCGCTTGCCGGCTATGTTGCCGCGCGCTGTGGAATGTTGGCGGGCTTCGAAGCCGTATGCGCCGTCAATGAAAACGACGCACTTAGGGTCCTGCTTCAAGAAGGGCGCATGTCACAGGTGCACGCGGTTTCGACCCCGAGTCCGGCCATGGATATCTCTGTTCCGAGCAACTTCGAGCGGCTGGCATTTGAAGCATCTGGCCGTGACGCTGACGCAATTCGGCAGCTGTACCAGCAATTCGCGCAAAGTGGTGACGTGCAGCTGCCCGAAGGAATCAGGGGACGGCTATCCTGCACCGGACTTAGCGCGCACAGCGTTTCCAACACGGATACCCTGCAAGAGATGAAGCAGGTTCATGACGAAACCGGTTGGCTGATCTGTCCGCATACCGCTGTCGGCACATCCGTCGCGCGCAGCCTCGACAAGAGCGATGCTCTGACCATCGTACTCGCGACAGCTCATTCCGCGAAGTTCTCCGATACTGTCGAGAAAGCGACCGGCCTCGCGCCTGATCTTCCGCAACGAGTGAAGGACGTGGCGAAACGTGGTGAAGTATTTGACCGCGTTCCCAATGACCTTGCGGTCGTGCGCGCTTATATCGAAAGCCACCAGCGCAGCTAGGCGACTCGCCCGCTGGGGTTCAAACAACTAGGCTTCAGCGCATGCAGGAAGAGACCTCAGACATCGTAGGTCAATGGTCGTGGAATCCGGAGGCCAAGCGCCTGCGGATCGAAGCAGACCATGGCGCAGCGCTTGAGGCGATCGACGGGACCTGGTCGCTCAACGCTCTCGGCGTCCTGCTGGATGGATTCAGTCGTAGCCGGCTTGAGCGCGCATTCGCGCAAGGGCTGGATGGTGCGGGACAAGTCACGTGCACGATCGGCCTTTCAAGCGGCGGCGCCGTCCAACTCGTCGGCACGTTCGATGAGAAGGGCGCTGCGGCGGGGCGTCTCTTGCGAGGGCATTCGCCGATGGGTGCGCGAAGCGTTGCCAAACCTGGTCCGGGCCTCGACGCTGCTTTCCAGCCCATCGTTTCGCTCGCCACCGGTCGAATTGCTGGATTTGAAGCCCTGGCCAGATGGGATGGCGCGCCGCCGTCGCATCAGGCAGGTGGAGACACGCTGACAGACGATGCGCTAGCGCCGAACATGCTGATTCGGGCAAGTGAAGCCTTGGCGGCGTGGCAGAAGGCAGGGCACTCCGGCCTGTTCGTGAACGTCAACCTGACCGGGCGGGACCTTGCGAGCCAGGATCTTCCCAGCCTGGTCGAAGCGCTTGTTTCCGGACACCATTTTCAGCCAGGGCAGCTGCGTATCGAGCTGACGGAGCAGGCGGCATTGCGTGATGATGTTGAGGCGGTCCGGGTTGCATCTGCCCTGAAACAGGTGGGAGCCGGCGTCATACTGGACGATTTTGGCTCCGGTCATTCATCGTTTTCATGGCTTGCGTCACTGCCGGCGGATGGCCTCAAGATTGATCCCGATCTCGTGCGCCAGACGGATTCGGAGAAGGTTCGCGTAATCCTCGAAACGATCACATTGCTCGCCTCCCGCCTCAACATGACCGCGACCGCTGAGGGCATCGAGAACCTAGACCAGATCGGCCTGTTGAGATCGCTAGGCTTCCACTACGCACAAGGGTTCGCGTTCTCACACCCCGTCTCGGCGAGCGATGCCGGAAAACTGCTGAAGACCGCCGCGTAAATTCAGGCGTTGCCGCCGCCGCTGTAGAGACGAGCTGCATCGATGCCGATCAGCTTCAGGGCGCGGCTCCACTTGTCATCATGTTGCGTGCCGTAAACGAGGTCCGGTATCGTCGTGCCGACGATCCATGCGTTTTCGGCAATCTCCGATTCCAGCTGACCCGGCCCCCATCCTGAATAGCCGAGCGCCATGATCGAATCGCGCGGTGCTTCTCCGGAAGCAATTGCAACGAGAATGTCGCGCGTCGCCGTCAGGCAGAACTCATCGCCAATGTCCATCGTCGTGCCGTCGGAATAGAAATCATCACTGTGGACGACAAAGCCCCGATCTGTGCCAACTGGTCCTCCGCTCAGCACCGCTGTCTCGGGCAGACGAATATCCTGCTCGATCCCCAGCTGTGTCAGAAGTTGGGGGAGTGTCAGGTCTTCAATCGGCTTGTTGAGCGCGATGCCCATGGCATAGTCCGGCTCATGGGCGCAGATCAG
>JAYZBJ010000288.1:0-4111 GCA_036338795.1 Pseudomonadota bacterium
GGCTGGCTTAGGAGCTTCATCTTCGAACATTGATCGTACGCCTCCATCCCTTTAGGCCTTCGCCATCAGGCAAGGACAGGCGCGCGGCGAAATCAAGCCTTGAAAACGGTTAATGCGCGGCGCCAGCAGGAGGAGTTGCAATGAGCACGAACATGAAGGCGATCATCGTTGAAGAAGGCGGGCCACTGAAGGTCGGTGAAGTGGCGCGGCCAGAGATTGGCCCGCACGACGTCCTGGTGAAAGTCGCTGCGGCGGGCCTCAACCGGGCCGATCTTGTCCAGCGCGCAGGCAAATACCCGCCTCCTCCAGGCGCGTCACAGATCATGGGACTCGAATGCGCCGGCACGATCGCGGCCGTCGGCGAGAAAGTGACCAAATGGAGCGAAGGCGACCGCGTATGCGCGCTGCTCGCAGGCGGTGGATATGCGGAATTCTGCGCCGTCGATGAGGGCTCGCTGCTGCCCGTTCCGGAGAACCTGACCCTTCTGCAGGCCGCTGCGCTGCCAGAAGCGATGCTCACCGTGTACGCCAACATTTTCATGCGTAGCGCCTTCAAGAAAGGCGAGACCGTTCTCATTCATGGCGGGACGTCCGGCATCGGCTCAATGGCGATCCAGATGGTCAAGGCCGCTGGCGCGAGCGAAATCTGGACGACCGCCGGGTCTGCCGAGAAGTGCAAGGCCGCCGAGACGCTCGGTGCGACCCGGGCCATTAACTACAAGGACGAAGACTTCGAAGAAGTTGTGAAATCCGGCGGCGGCGCCGACGTCATCCTCGACATGGTTGGCGGAGATTACGTCCAGAAGAACATCTCCGTAGCGCGTGTGAACGGGCGGATCTGCAACATTGCCTATCTCAATGGTTCAACGGTGGAATTGAACCTCATCTACCTCATGATGAAGCGCCTTATCCTCACCGGCACGACGCTTCGGGCCCGCCCGGTCGAGGAGAAAGCCGACATTCGCGCAGCCGTGGAAGAACAGTTCTGGCCAATCGTGGCGGCAGGCGAAATTCGCCCAGTCATCGACGAAACATACCCGTTCGACGAGGCCGAAGCTGCTCAGGCCCGCATGGCAAAAGGCGGGCATATCGGCAAGATTCTCCTCAATCTCGCGGGCTGATCGGGCGAACGACGCGGCGCGTCTGGCACCGTAAGTCCGACAGCACAAAAGCGCATATCACGGCCAGCCTTTCGAGGCTGGCCGTTTTGCTGAGTGGCCTGTCAATCCCGAGTGTCTTAATGGCGCATTAACCAAAATGTCGCGTTATCAAGGCGTTAACAGAGGGGGCTCGTTTGTTATGGCCAGTTTGCTGAGGGATGTGATCACGGCGCATCATTGCCGCTCGACGCACCATTTCATCGTCATGGATGCGCTTGCGCTCCTCGACGGGAAAGATGGGCAGGGCTGGCATGACCTGATGCTGTCACAGCACGCCTGGCTTCTGGCGGGTGCGAAGGCGCCCGACACCGAGTTCAAGGACTTCCGCAATCACGTCCTGCACGTCTCCGAAGGCGAGTGGGGCGGTGCCCGCGATGCCGCGGCTGAATGGTATGGCAAGGCTGTCAGCGCCCTCCGCGACAAGAACTGGAGCCAGGCCGCCTACGGGCTCGGCGTGCTGAGCCACTACTATGCGGATCCGATCCAGCCGTTTCACACAGCCCAAAGTGAGGAAGAAGGCGCAATCCACCGTGCGCTCGAATGGTCCATCGCCAAATCGCGCAGCGAGATCGTGCGCCGGATCGATGAGAAGGGCTATCCTGATATCAAGGCTGGCAGCGGGCCGGGCTTCGTTGCCGACATGGTGCTGGAAGGCGCCAAGCGCTCGCACCCCCATTATCAGGACTTCATCGATCACTATGACCTCGATGCTGGCGTCAAGAACCCGCCCGCCGGCCTCGATGAAACGCTGCTCGATATCATTTCGGACCTTGTGGCCTACGCGACCCGCGGATTGAGCGTGCTGTTCATGCGCGCTTTTGAAGAAGCTGCCGTCACGCCGAAAAAGGTCAACCTCACGGTTCGCGGCTATCTCGCCTCGCTGGATATCCCGATCCAATGGGTCACGAAGAAGATGGAAAACGCGGCCGACCGAAAGACCGTCGCAGCGATGTACAGGGAGCTCAAGCAGACCGGAAAAGTCGTCAGGACGCTGCCCGACGATGACAAGGCGATCCGCAAACTGCACGCTGAAACCGTGTTGCGCGTCTCGGTCAAGGAGCTCGACGCCAAACCGCTTGCGCCGCTCGGAACCAAACATGCTCCTCGGGCTGTCATACCCGAGAATATTACAGCGCCAGCATCCGTTAACGAAAATGTAACGTTTGAGAATCGCGTGCCAGAACCGGTTTCTCCGCCCGTTCAATCAGCGCCTGAACCCATCGTCGAAATGGCCGCCGCTGAACCGGCCGCTGAGCCGGTCGCGGAACCGGACACCGCTCAACTGGCGGCGCCAGAGCCGGAGCCTGCAGCGCCGAAGGAGACGCCGCGTGACATCATTATCGCCGACGGGTCGGGCCTGACGCTGGAAAGCGATGTGGTCGACGCGCCCTCCATTGGGCCGAAGACGGCCGCACGGCTCTACGCGGTCGGGATCAACACCATCCGCGACCTGCTCGGTACAGATCCGGTGAAAACCGCTGAGGATCTGGACGCCCGCCACATCACGGCCGACACCGTGCTCGACTGGCAAGATCAGACAGCGATGAAAATGGCCGTGCCGAGCTTGCGAGTGCACGATGTTCAGTTGCTGGTCGGGGCGGGATTCCGTTCCGTTGACGAAGTTGCCTCCGCCAGGGCTGGTGACCTGCTGAAAGCGGCGATGGCGCATTTCGAGAAGCCCGAAACACGGCGCATCATCAAACACAGCAATGCGCCCGACGCCTCCGAAGTCGATCACTGGATCGGCCTTGCCAAAGAGGCGATCTAGCTGACCGGTGCGACCACTGTGCGTGCTTAGCTGAGCGCCGCACGCTTGCCCATCTGGCGCATCTGCTTGAGCCAACCATCAATCTTGCGCCGGGATGCGAGTTTAACTGAGCCCAGTTGAATGACCCGGCGTACCTTGATGCCGCAAAACCCGAGAACCTGGTTTTTCAGCACGCGCCGCGCAGGTTTGCGGTATAGCACCGTGTCGAGCAGTGGCGGCGTATCGGATGTGATCACACCTTCAGCCGTCTTTCCTTTCAACAGCTTGTCCCAGGCAACGCCCTTTGCATGATACTTGAAGGCGAAGCCGGGCGTCAGCGCGCGGTCAATGACAGCCTTGGCCCCAGTTGGCATGCTCCCCCACCAGTAAGGGTGGATGACCATGACATGGTCGGCCCAATGGATCGCGTCCTGCCAGGCAACCAGATCCGGTTCGAGAGGCGGCTCCTGTCCGTCATAGCCCTCAAAATGAGGATCGAACCGCATTTGAGACAGTTCCATGCGGATGATTTCGCCCCCCGTTGCAACGACGCCGGCCTGATAGGCGTCAGCCAACGCGCTGCAGAGTGAACCGGCCTTCGGGTGTGCCACCCAAATGAATACACGCTTGGTCATGTCGAACTCCTTTGCTTGACACTGTGTAAAGTTGACATGCCGTCAAGTGGCTTTAGCTTGACGCGATGTCAAGCGAAAATCTCGAAACCCGCGAAAGAATCCTAAGGGCCTGCTGGCGCCTACTTGAAGAAAACCCTGGTAGCGCTGTCAGGATGAGCGATATTGCGAAGGCGGCAGGTATCAGTCGTCAGGCACTCTACCTGCATTTCCCGGCGAGGGCTGACCTGCTGGTCGCAACAGCGCGATATCTGGATGGCGTTCTGAACGTCGATGAGCGTCTTACCGCAAGCCGAACTGCGTCTTCGGGGCGGGCGCGTCTCGATGCCTATATCGAAGCCTGGGGCAATTACATTCCTCAAATCTATGGCGTCAGCCGCGCATTCATGGCGATGGAGCACACGGACGAGGCGGCCGCAGCCGCCTGGGCGGACCGGATGCAGGCGATGCGCCACGGATGTGCGGCAGCGATTGACGCCCTTGTCCAGGATGGTGACCTCAAACCAGGGCTTGAGGCTGAGAAAGCGACCGACCTGCTTTGGACATTGCTCTCCGTACGTAACTGGGAGCAT
>JAYZBJ010000289.1:0-6567 GCA_036338795.1 Pseudomonadota bacterium
GGCGGTGTCTGGATGAGGGTGCTCATGGGCGGGGCATTTACCAGCGCCGGGCCATGATGGGAAGAAGCCGAGGGCTGTTATCGCGTGCCGCCGCGCAGCCCACACCCTCCCCGTCCTGTCAAAGCGTGCACAGCGTCTTCAGGTATGCGAAATGCTTGTCCGCCATTCCGCGATAGGTTTTCCAGCCCTCGGCCGTGTTTCTGGCAACGTCGTCACTCAACACTGAAAGCGGCCGGTTGGCGGCGTAGGCGATTAGCAGCGTTTTTGCTGCCTTCTCGAAATAATAGAGATCCTCAAACGCTTCAGGGACCGTCTCGCCCGTGATCGTGACCCCATGATTGCCCATGATGAGGACATCCTTGTCGCCCAGGGCTTTCACGACGTGCGCCGCTTCTTCGGCATTATCCGAAATGCCGCCAAATTCGAGGTCATAGCCGATCCGGCCATGAAAGCGGGCGGTGTTATTGTCGATGGGCAAGAGCGTTGGGTCTTTCAGGCAGGCCAGCGCAGTCGAGTAGGGGGCATGGCAATGCAATATGACGCGGGCTTGGGCCGCTTCGCGGTGGAGCGTCGAATGCACTGCCCAGGCTGATGGATCTGGCGCCCCCTCGGCTGTCATGTCCGGTTCGGCTTTGATGTCGAGCAGGAGCAGGTCCTTTGGCCTGATCGTCGCGAAGTGCTGCCAGCGAGGATTGAGCAGGATCCGGCCAGAGCCATCCGGCAGCGCTACGCTGAAATGATTGGCGACGGACTCGTCCCACCCAAAATGGTGGCAAAGCTGGAATGCCGCCGCCAGGTCTTCGCGCAGCTTGTCGATGTCGGTGTGTTGGACGTTCATGCTTGCGCCCCTCCAGCCTTGAATCGCCCTTCGCTGACAAGCGCGCGATAGGTCGACCGGAATTCGGCACGGTCGGTGTAGCAACCGCGGACATAGCGGTCTCCGCTGGTGGCCGAATAGGCTGAGCGGCCATGAACGATCCGGTGATTGTCGAAGACGATGCATTCCCCGGCTCGCAGGGTGAATTTCATCAGGAAGCGTTCGTCCTGCAGCAGCCGTCCGAACCGGCAGAAAGCCGGATACCAGTCGTCGAGGAATTCCTGCGGCATGTCCGCAAGGTCGAGCATGTGCTGGCTGATCGTCAGCCCTTCGACTTCGCCGTGCTGGTCTAGTTCGATGATGCGCTGATAGGTGCGCATGTCGTAGTCATCATGCTCACAGTAGAATGGCACGTCCGTTTCGGCGAGAAGACGAAATCCTTCAGGGTCCAGCTCACGGAACCTGTTGGCGACAGCGACCCCGTCTGCGAACAGGTTAAGCCCGCCATCGACGGTATTGGCGCGCATGTGCAGGAACTGGATGCCCGGTGCGTTTTCTTCAGCCGGCGTGTCTGTGTGCAGCTCCAGGGCGGCGGCTGTGTAGGCGGTATTGGTCGGGTTGATGTGCGTGCGCACGTCGAAATAGTAGCCGAAAAATGTCGGTCGGACCTGACCTGTCAGGTTGGCGAGCCGGGTGAGTGCTTCATCGCTGTCTGGCATGTCGGTGACGATGGAGACGCCCTCTACAATAACCGCCTCCAGCCAGGACTGAAGTTTGGCTTCGTCGTTGCAGAGTTCGTCAAACGTATAGCGCGGCAGGTGCTCGTAATGGTCGCTGTACCAGGGCTGGCGCGGAAGGTCAGCCGGGTCGTGCCGGCGGCCTCCATTCGCGAAGGTGGTCAACCAGGAGACTGGCATGCGGGTGACGTGTCTTTCGCCTGCCCAGTCAATGACCAGCGTATCGCCATCGATATGCGCTTGAGCGGCGACAGGCGGGGTGTCCAGCTCGAAGATATCAAAGGAGCGTTCGCGCGTTTCGGCGTTGAAGCTGGACGGGCAGTTGTCGCGTAACCAGTAATAATTGAAGTAGGCAGGCCCATCCTGCAGGCGCAGGATCAGGCCCCTCTCGCCAAGGTGCACGGCGAGGTCGGGTGATGTCGGTTCCGGGAGGAGGTCGGCTTTTGGCTTTTCGTCGATCAGTGTCATGCAGCCATGGAAAAGCATTCGCCCTTCTGCAAAAAGCCTGCTTCTACTTACGCTAAGTTAGGCAGGTGCTTACCATGGACCGGCTTCCACCTCTGCGACTGCTCACCACGTTTGATGCCGTTCAACGCCTCGGTTCCATGCAACGCGCGGCGGGCGAGCTCAATGTGACGAGGCCTGCCGTTACCCAAGCCGTGAAAGCCTTGGAAGAAGAGATTGGTGTGGCGCTTTTCGACCGGACAGCCAAGCCGGCAGTGCCGACCGAAGCGGGCGAGCGGCTCGCCGCAGCGACGCGCTCAGGCCTCGGCCAGATCTCTGAAGCGATTGAGGAAATACGGTTTGCGGCCGGCCTTGCCGGGCGGAATGTCACCGTGTCCTGCACGCTTGGCATGGCGACGCAATGGCTGATGCCGCGACTGAGCGACTTCTACCAGCACTCGCCTGACACGATGGTGAATGTTCAGGCGCCCCCGTCAAACCTGCCCGCCTTCGAAACCGGGGTTGATGTCGCGCTGCGCTATGGGGCGGGTGAGTGGACTGATGGCGAAACATGGAAGCTGTTCGACGAAATTGTCTGTCCTGTCGCCCGGCCTGACATCATTGAAGCGCTGGAGGGTGATCTCGAGCGACTATCGAGTGCGCCGCTCATTCATGTGCGGTCGCCGCGGGCGCATAACTGGGCAAGCTGGCCGGCCTATTTTTCCGCTATGGACATATCGCGGCCCAAGGGGGCGCAGCAGGTTTTCGACAATTACATCCAGGCGACGCAGGCCGCGCTCGATGGGCGCGGCGTCATGCTTGGCTGGCAGTCGATCACGAAAGAGATGATCGCCAGCGGGCGTCTCATGGCGCTGGATGGCGGTGAACACGATTTCGGGACGGCTTACTGGGTTACATGCGGCCGAAACAGCCTGCACAAGCCAGCCGCGCGCGCTTTCGTCGATTGGCTGGTGGCAGCGGCTTAGTCGATCAGGTTGAGCGTTTTGGCCTGATCGGTCAGGGCGGCGCGATGGTCAGGGTGCGCGATGGCGATCAATGCCCGCGCGCGGTCTTCACTGCTGAGCCCGATCAGCTGCGCGGCGCCATACTCGGTCACGATCGTGTCGACATCATTTCGCGGCGTCGTAACCGCCCCGGTCAGGGCCGGGACGATGCGGGAGACCTTGCCGTCCTGCGCTGTTGAGCGGGCGGCAATGATTGATCGGCCATTGCGGGAATGGCGTGCCCCGCGAACAAAGTCGAGTTGGCCGCCCGACCCGCTATACTGGCGTCTGCCCAGAGATTCCGAATTGCACGCGCCGGTCAGGTCAATCTCAAGCGTCGCGTTGACCGACACCACGTTGGGATTCTTCGCAATGTGACGTGGATCATTCACGATGTTCACCGGGTGGCTGACAATCGACGGATTGTCATGCAGCAGCTCATACATTGGCTTGTTGCCAAGCGCGAAGGTGAACACGGTCAGCCCCGGAAATGTCTTCTTCATCCGGTTCGTGACTGCGCCGCGATCAATGAGGTCGACCAGTCCGGGTGACAGAAGCTCGGTATGGATGCCGAGATCCCTGTGCCCGTGAAGACGGCTGCAGACGACGCTGGGCAGGGCGCCGATCCCCATTTGCAGGCAGGCGCCATCGGGAATCATCTGCGCGACGATATCGCCAATCCGTTCTTCTTCCGGTGTGGGTGTGCGCTCCGGTGCCTCGAACAGGGGGCGGTCATGCTCGACGATACAGTCAACCTCGCTGACATGGATCATGGAATCGCCGAAGACGCGCGGCATGTGCCGGTTCACTTCGACAATGGTCCGCCTGGCGGCGCGCGCCGCGGTGCTGGCATAGTCATTATTGGTGCCGAACGAGAAGTAGCCATGGCGGTCCATCGGCGAAACGACGGTGACAAACGTGTCGAGGTCGACATCGCGGCTTAACAGTTCAGGCGCGTTGGAAAAGGCGACCGGAACGAAGTTGATCACCTTGCGGCCCTCTGCTTCGCCCGCCTTCACCAGCGCCCGCTCCGTCGGCCCCATGAACATGCAATGCGGCGTCAGCTTGTCCATCTGGTCATAGCGGAGGATCGTCTGCGCCGCGTCCGGCATGGAGTGGAAGTACCAGAGCTTGAGGCCTGACAGCTCCTCCCGGTCGAGCCGGGCCGACAGGGCGTCTAAAAGGGCTGGCGGTTCGCCAAGGGCCATACCCATCGAAATATTCTCGCCGGATGCGATGTCAGCCACCGCATCCTGCGGGGAGCGGAGTTTCCCGCGATAGATTGCTGCGCTGTCTCGGGACATGGCTGCTGCCTCGCTCTGAACTGCTTGCCTGCGTGAACCGTCTAGCAGCCTGTGCAGGGAGGGTGACTACGTATTCCTACGCCTGGTGCCTGCTCAGTCTTTCACAAACGCGGCGTACTCGGCCTCATAATCGGGATGCCAGCGCGACAGGGCAGGGCGGTTCTTGATGATATCGTCGGCCGTCCACTGGACGCGCTTCTCATCCAGACTGCGCGGCGTCTCATTGTCCGGGCAGATGATGTAGAAGTCGCCCTCGTCAAGGCGTGCCATCATGTAATCCACCGTTTCCTCCGCCGTCGCCGCGAAGGGGGGCTTCTGCGGAATGAAACGCGACACCATCGGCGTATACACAAAGCCCGGGACCAGCAGATGCGCGCTGATCCTGCAGCCTTCCTCATTGCGGAAGGCATGCGCAACGCTCTCGGTATAGGCGAGAACACCCGCCTTGGAGAGGTTATAGGCATAGTTGCCCGGCGGGCGGGTGATGCCCTGCTTGGACGCAGTGTTGATTACGGCTGCAGATTCGCCGTGAGCCAGCATGGATGGGATAAAGGCGTGGCAGCCATGCACGACGCCCATCAGGTTGATGTCGAGCATCTGCTTGAACGCATCGATATCTTCCCAAGGCCTGGTGCCCATCCTGCCGATACCCGCATTGTTCATCAGGCAGTGGACCTTGCCGAATTCAGCTTCAGTTGCGGTTTGCAGGGCTTTCAGTGCGTCGATGTCCGATACATCGCAGACCCGCGCCATTACCTTTGCGCCAATTTCCGCAAGTGAGGATCGGGCGGTCTCGAGTTCGTCGGATTTCACGTCGGCGATAACGACATTCATGCCCGCCTGCGCAAACCGGCGTGCGGCTTCAAGCCCGATGCCGCCGGCTGCTCCCGTGATGACAGCGGTGTTTCCCTTCTTCAGCCAGTCTGTCATGGCCTTCCCTCCTGATGGTTTTTCCTTTTGCCAGGCAGACTAACAGGCCGGACAGGCTTGACCATCGGTGACGCGACGGCTTGTCAGGCCGAGACAAGATGCCTACGCGAATTGCGGAGCGGGCGTCGTCCCTGCAGCAGAGGATATGCCAGCATGCAGGCCCTGAACCGCGAATTGCATGTCTTCGGGGCGACCATGCTCGGTCTTGGCTCGATCCTCGGAACGGGTGTGTTTGTCAGTATCGGCATCGCCGCTGGCGTCGCTGGCCCTGCCATGATTGTCGCGATCGGTCTCGCTGCGCTGCTGGCTACATGTAACGCATTGTCCAGCGCGCAGCTTGCCGCCGCACACCCAGTCAGCGGTGGCACCTATGAGTACGGCTACAGATTGCTGCGGCCGGAGCTTGGGTTTTCAGCCGGCTGGATGTTCCTGTGTGCCAAGTCCGCTTCAGCGGCGACCGCGGCCCTTGGTGCTGCTGGGTATGGCCTGCATCTTGCCGGGCTAGCGGCTGACGGGATGCTGCGCTGGATCGGCCTCGCAATCGCGCTCGGGCTGACCCTTCTCGTCCTGTCAGGGCTTCGCCGGTCCAGCCTGATCAATATCGTCATTGTATCGGTGACCATTCTCGCGCTGACGGCATTCGGCGTCGCGGGAATCTTCCGACTGGGATCGCAGGCAGCGGCTTCCAGTTTCGTGCCCTTCCTGACTGAAGAGAAGGGACTGAGCGGCCTGTTCTATGCCACAGCCCTGATGTTTGTGGCCTATGCCGGCTATGGTCGGATCGCGACCATGGGGGAGGAAGTTGTCTCTCCTCGCAAGACCATCCCTCGCGCGATCATTGCTACGCTCATCGTCAGTGCATTGGTCTATATTCTGGTTGCGGTCGCGGCCATAGGCGCCGTGGGCGCGGCTGCGCTCAGCGGATCAGCAGGCACGGAAGCGACCCCGATCGAGACGGCAGCGCGCGCGCTTGGCGTTTCGGGCCTCGGCATGCTTGTGGCGCTGGGCGCGGTGACGGCAATGCTGGGTGTATTGCTGAACCTGATCCTCGGCCTTTCCCGCGTCGCGCTCGCCATGGGGCGGCGCAATGACTTGCCGACCATCTTCGCCGGCCTGACCGCCAAAGGTTTGCCGCGCGCAGCCATTCTCCTTGTCGGTGGTATCATTGGCGCGCTTGCCCTGATTGGGGACGTGAAAACCGTCTGGAGTTTCTCGGCGCTGACTGTGCTGATCTACTATGCTATCACCAATCTCGCCGCATTGCAGTTGCCGGCGGCTGAGCGGCTTTACCCGCGCTGGATCAGCCTGGCGGGGCTGGCCGGATGCCTCGG
>JAYZBJ010000290.1:0-4490 GCA_036338795.1 Pseudomonadota bacterium
CGCGTCACGATCATCGACCAACCGCATCATCTTCATTTCGCTCGGGCCGCTCGTCGCGCTTGCGGCCGCCGCGGCAGTGGCGATCAAGCCTGACCTGCTGACGCCGATCGCCGAAACGTTCGACCAGTCGATCACGAACAAGCTTGGCAGCGCGAGCGGTGTTGAACGGACAGCCTGGAACATGGGTGGCCTTCGTGCCTTCATCGATAGCTTCGGTCTCGGCGCAGGCCTCGGCAGCGTGCGTACATCGAGCTTCCTCGTCGGCATCATGGCCAATCTCGGTATCATCGGGCTTCTGCTGTTCGGTGCCTTCTTCTTCCGGCTCTTCCTTGAGGACGTATCCAGGCGGTCCCGCCTGGCGGATGATGAGTCCCGGCAATATGCATCCGCTGGCCGGGCAGGTTGTTTTGCGATCCTCGTGGCGGCTTGTGTGTCCTCGTCCACCGTCGACCTTGGCATTCATTTCTACGTGATGGCGGGCATCGCATGCGCCTCGCTCTTCTATCGGACGGGCGTTCAGCCGCAATACTATATGGCGCCGCCGAACATGCCACGACGCCCCGGTGAAGTGCCGGAGGCGGTGGCCATGTTTCGCTCACGGCCTTGATGGCGAGGGCGGAAGATCGCCTGCCTTGATGTCGGTCTTGCACGTTATTTGAGCAGGCTACTCGCCGCGTAGACGAATCTTGCCACGGCAAGTATCGGCGCGCGTGAAACTGGGCACCAATCCTGCCTTTTTTTCTACATTACTATTGCGTAACTGGCGCGCCAATTGCAAAACAATCTGGAGTGTCTCGTTATCTCGCAAGCTTTGAGCGGGCGCTCATCAGGGGACGATTGATGGGGGTTTTTCCCGCATCACTACATTGCAACACACTATGGACGTGGAAGGGGACGCCATGTTGTTCAAGTATGATCCAGGCTCTGCGCATGAGGCATTCAAGAAGCAGGGTTATGTGCATCTCAAGGATTTGCTGACGGACGATTTTGTCAGCGAATTGAAAGGCTTTTACGAAGCCTCCCAGACAAGCCAGCTCAATGAAGCGCAGAACTGGAAGATTTACGGCAAGAAGCGCCAGTACGTCTTCGAGTTCAAATCTCAGGAAGCTGCAAACGAATTTCGCGATGGCCTGGCTGCACTGACAGGTATCGACAAGGATGGCTTCACGATTTCCGAACGCCACCTCAAGGTTTACGACGAGGCTGCTGAGCCGTGGCCGGCGCCGCACAAGGACCGCGCCGCATCCGAGGTGTCCATCGGGCTCCCGGTGCACCTCGAAGAGAATTCGACGGTCTGCGTGTTTCCAGAGCTGCAGTTCGGCCCGAATACCGAAGAACGCGCCGTCTTCCTGACGGACCGTGATCATCCGGATCTGGAGCATGTCTACCAGAAAGAAACCGCCGTCATGCTGCACGAAAAGGTGGGCGACCTTGTTGTCTTCCTTGGTTCGTCAATCTTCCACGAACGCGTGAAGCCTGCCGGATCGGCCATTCTCTACATCAAGGTCAACGGCGACGGTCGTGACCCGCTGGGAGAGAATATCTACGGCGAGAAAAAGCCGGAAACTGTAACCGCCTGAACGAAGGGACGCGTTCAAGCCACCAGAGTGTAGTGTAAAGGGGACAAACTCATGGCAGAGAAACTCAAATCGGCAGAAATGACGCCCGGCCCGGGCTTCATGATCCGCACAAATTTTCCGCGGCCGCCCAAGGATATCATCGAGGGCTTCGCGGAGTTTGAGACGGCCGACGTTTCAGACAGCCTGAATCGCCTTTACGCGATGAACGGTGAAATCCGGAACCTGTCGAACGACAAGGAACTGCTTGGCCCAGCCCTCACGGTCAAGCTGTACCCGGGCGACAATCTGATGATCCACAAAACGCTGGACATCGCCAAGCCGGGTGACGTCGTTGTTGTGGACTGTTCGGGCGCGATGACCAATGCCGTCTTTGGTGACCTTGTTGCCAACAAGGCAAAGCATCGTGGCATCGCTGGCTTCATCATTGATGGCCTGATCCGTGACCTGCCCGGCGTACAGGAAACCGGCATGCCGGTCAATGCCCGTGGCACGACGCCTTTCGGCCCGCTTCACAGCGGCCCGGGCGAGATCAACACTGCGATCAGCTGCGGCGGCGTGGTGGTCAATCCTGGCGATATCATCAAGGCTGACCTGACCGGTATCGCGGTTGTCCCGCGTGACTATGGTCCTGAAATCCTTGGCCGCCTGCGGGCGAGCAAGGCTCGTCAGGCCGAGTATGTCGAAAACGTCAAGCGTGGTATCTTCTCGAACGCCTGGGTTGAAGACCAGCTCCGCGACACGGGTTGCGCGTTCAACGACTAAGTACGTGTACGAACAAGTACCTAACAAACTGATGGTCTGGAAGGCGAATGCCTATGCCGGTTCAACCTGCCACTCGCGTCTGGCTGCGCAACAAACGCCGCTTGCTCGATGCTCAGGCTGGGCTGGCGAGGCGGCGCTTCCGGGCTGTCAGGAATAGTTTCTACAAGGCCCTCTGGGCAGAGGCGGCCGAACAGGTCGGCGCCGTCGCCGAGCGTCGGTCGAACGGTCTCGTCCAGATCAGCCGCGGATCGATGGCCACCTTTGTGGATCACTCCGATCTCATGCTCGACAGCGAGATCACGCTGCGCCTCATGGCCAACAAGTCCATGACCTTCGAATTCATGTCGAAGGCGGATGTGCGCAGGCCGGCATTTGCGAACTTCACGCTCGCCACGCTCAGCGAGGCCGAAACATTCCTTGCGCGTCAGATGGGCCCAGTCGTTGTCAAACCGGCCGATGGCACCGGTGGAGGGCGCGGTGTGACAACCGGTATCACTTCGGGACACGCTCTGCATGCAGCCGCACGCCACGCCGCAGGGTTCAACCAGGCCCTGATGGTCGAGGAACAGCTAACTGGGGACAATTACCGCATCCTCTATCTCGACGGTGAGTATATCGACGCGGTGCGCCGTGACTCCCCGACCGTGACAGGCGACGGCACCGCGAGCGTTGCGAGCCTCGTCAAAGCCGAAAATGAACGCCGCCTCGCAATGGCACCTATCACGGCGCTCAGCCCACTCATCCTTGATCAGGAGAGCCGCAATACGCTGGCCGCCGAAGGGCGCACATCAGGCTTCGTGCCTGCTGCCGGTGAAGCGGTTCGCGTCAAACTTGCGGTGAATGAGAACGCCTCGGCCCAGAACCATATTGTACGGGACAAGGTTCACCCGGAAGTCATCGAAGTCGGGGCGCGCCTTGCAAGGGCATTCGGCGTAAGATTTGCAGGACTGGACGTCACGGCGGACGATATCAGCGCTCCGCTCGCAGAGGGGGGCGTGATCTTCAATGAGATCAACGTCAATCCGGGGATACATCACCATTATCTGGTGGCCGAAGCTGACCAGAAAGCGGATGTGGCCGCGGTCCTTCTGAAACGCATGTTCGAAACAGGATCGGGAACGATTCAGATATGACACAGATCGATACCAGCACACCTGTCATCCTCCTCGGCGGACGCGAGAACGCGGTTGCTGTGGCGCGCAACCTTGGACGTCGCGGTGTGCGGATCATTGCGACGGGCCTGCCGGGCTGTCGCTCCATAAATTCCAAATATACGCGCCAGAGCTTCCCGGTCACCGAAGGCCAGTCAGCGGCCCAGTACTGGCGCAAGCTGCTCCTTGAAGACCAGAGAGACGCGCTGCAAGGCGCGATCATCTTTGCATTCTGCGATGAATCGCTCGCCTTCATGGAAGCCAATCGTGACGC
Organism: Pseudomonadota bacterium; assembly: GCA_036338795.1. GTDB lineage: Bacteria > Pseudomonadota > Alphaproteobacteria > Caulobacterales > Hyphomonadaceae > Henriciella. Next base: position 3,768 of record JAYZBJ010000290.1, read on the forward strand.
GCTGGAAAAGCATTACAAGGTCGAGGAGTTCGTGCCCGAGCTTCGGCGGACCATGCTGGACAAGCAGGCAACCCTGGCGCTCGCGCGAGAGGTAGACGTTCCGACCCCGAACTATTGGGAGATCAAGTCGAATCTCGACGTGATGAAGATCCGTGACGAGATCAAATTCCCGGTCATGGTGAAGCCGCTGGATTCCTACGCTTTCATCCATGAATTCGGAACCAAGCTTTTCATCGTCGAAGACAGCTTTGACGAAGTTGTGGAGAAGGTCGCGCTGGCGCGTTCGCGCGGGCAGGATGTCATGGTGGTGGAGATGATCCCCGGACCGGATGACCTGCTCAGCAGCTATTATACCTACCGCACTGCTGATGGCGTCTGCCTGTTCGATTATACAAAGAGCGTCATTCGCCGCTGGCCGATGAACAAGGGCGGTGGCTGCTTCCATCAGTCCGAGTGGATTCCGGAAACTGCAGAACTTGGCCGCCGCCTGTTTGAGAGCATTGGCTGGCAAGGCATGGGCAATGTCGAATTCAAACGCGACACCCGCGACGGCAAGCTGAAGATCATTGAGGTGAACGCACGGTTCACCGCCGCGCACCGTCTCGTCACGGAGTCTGGCGCGCCGATTGACCTCATCATCTATTGCCATCTCACCGGCCAGCCGATGCCGGAGTACAAACCCTATTCGAAGCAGCTGCGCCTGTGGTATCCGATCCGCGATTT
>JAYZBJ010000291.1:0-5925 GCA_036338795.1 Pseudomonadota bacterium
TTGGTCCATCCAGATCCGGGTCACGCGGGACTGGCTTTCGACCCAGTCCAGTATTCGAACGCTGCCCTGCTCCGACGCGCAGCTCGCCGCGCATCCTTCTGATTCCCTTTGCCATGTCATCGTCATCGCGAACCTCCGTAATTGCGAATGGTTCTCATTTGCGCCTAATTCGCCCGACCCGTCAAGTGGCCCTACCTTCAGGAGTCAGCGCCAATGGCGAATTTGACGTAATGGAAACCTTGACCTGCGCGTCAACCAACGGCCAATACCGGAACATCCAGTTCGAATAAGAGAAAGTGCATGGCAGACGGTCTCCTCTCACTCAGCAGCAATTTTGAAACAGCCACCGAATCCGACTGGCTGGCCGCCGTCGAGAAGGCCCTGAAGGGCGGTGGGCTGGAGCGCATCACGCGCAAGAGTGACGATGGAATCGCCATCCGCCCGCTCTATCGCGAAAACGATTTTCCGAGCGCCAGTGACCCACTCGGCGTTCCCGGTGCAGCGCCATACCTTCGCGGCGCCCAGGCCGAGCCGGATGCCTTCCTGCCATGGGATATCCGTCAGGCCTTCACCCATCCGGACCCGGACGTCACCAATGCCGAGATCCTTCGCGACCTCGAGCGCGGCGTCTCCTCGGTCGAGCTGGCGGTTGATTGCAGCGGCGGCGAAGGCTGCGCCATCGAAGACGCACAAACACTCGCAGACGCCCTGAACGGCGTGCGCGCCGACATGGCGACCATCGCGCTGGATCATCGCGGCCGTGGCTCGGGCACGTCGATTGCCGCCCTGCTTGCCCTCTGGGGTGAGAAGCAGGACGAACCGAAAGACCTCCAGTTCGCGTTCAACATTGACCCGATCGGCCTGCTCATGCGCCGCGGCGGCATTGAAGGCGGCGTCGATGCCGCAATGGTCCGCAGCGCTGAACTCGCTAGCGTCCTCGCCCTTCGCTATCCGAAATCGACCACGCTTCGCGTCGATGCGCGCCCGATCCATGAGGCCGGCGGCTCCGAAGCGCAGGAACTGGGCGGCCTGATCGCCCATGCTGTCGACATGATGCGCCGTTTGCAGGCGGCGAAGTACGACATCAACGCCTGCACGGCACAGACTGTTTTCACGCTCGCCACCAGCGGCAATTACGGGCTCGAGATCGCCAAGCTCCGCGCCGCGCGCCGCCTCTGGGCTCGGGTGCTCGAAGCAATGGAGCTGGAAGCCGAGCCGATGATCCTGCAATCGGTCAGCTCAGCCCGAATGCTGACCCGCTACGACCCGTGGGTGAACATGCTGCGCAACACCGCCGCCTGTTTCGCAGGCTCGGTCGGCGGCGCAGATATCGTGACGGTACGCGCCTTCAATGAAGCGCTTGGCGTACCGGAAGAGCTTGGTCGCCGCACGGCCCGCAACACCCAGATCATCACCATGGAAGAATCTGGCCTCGGCAAGGTCGCCGATCCGGCTGGCGGATCGTGGTTTGAAGAGACCGTCGCCAATGATCTTGCTGACGCTGCCTGGAAGGTCTTCCAGGAAATCGAAAGCGAAGGCGGCCTGGTGGAAAGCCTGATCGCCGGCAAATTCCAACGCCGGATCAAGACTGTCCGCGATGACCGCTTCAAGGCGATCGCCCGCCGCAAAGTGCCGGTCACGGGGGTTTCTGAGTTCCCCTTGCTTGATGGTGTCGAAGCGCCGGTTGCCGAAGCCCGCCACGCGACCGACGCCTGCCGGGTTTCCAATGAAGGCCTCAAATCCTTCCTCAAGGACCTGCCTGACTGTTCCGGTGATGACACGGTCGCCGAAGCGCTCGAACCAATCCATCTCGCCCGCGATTTCGAGACCCTGCGCGACCGCGCGGCGGCGCATGAAGCGACCCGGGGCAAACGTCCTTCCATCTTCATCGCTACGCTGGGTCCACTCGCCGAACACAATGCGCGCGTCGACTTTGCACGTAACCTGTTCGCCGCTGGCGGCATCGAAGGCAAGGAAGCCCCTTCCCTGCCGCAGACCGCCGCCGACAATGCCGCTGGCTTCAAGGCTTCAGCCTGCCGCATTGCCGTGATCTGCGGCGCCGACAAGCGCTATGAGGAAGAGGCCGTGGCCGCCGCGAAAGCGCTCAAGGATGCTGGCGCCCAGCGGGTTTTCCTTGCAGGCAAGTTCGAAGGCGAAGGCATCGACACGAACATCTTCATGGGCTGCGACGCGGTCGACGTGCTGGAGCTGGCACAGGCTGAGATCGGAGTGGCGAAGTGAGGAGCCTCACCGCATCTGCGGCGATCATCGCGCTGCTCGGCCTGGCGCCGTCTGCCGCCGCCGAGACACCCGTCAGCTTTGTCGGGTCGTGGAACTGCGCCTCGCTGGCTGGCGAGATGAGTGGCTCGCATACTCAGGTGTTCCGGCCAGACGGCACCGCGTCGCGCGAAGGCACAATGCTGATTCCGGTCGACGCGACGCATACGTTCAAGGTCGACTACGTAATCGATGCGCAGGTGTCTTTCGACGGCGAGACCATGTCCGAGACCGGCTATTCGGTTCCCAAGGCTGACGTCACCCTGAACGGCACGCCGCGTCCTGACTTGAAGGCCGATGTGATCGCCACGATCATGCAGGACGCCACACATTATTCCATCCTTTTCGAGGATCAGAGCACGCTCCTGCTGCGCGCCGATGATGAGCTAACAGCCTGCCAGAGAACGGAGTAAGCCATGACCCGCACCATGCTTCTTGCCGCCCTCACGGCCACAGCCAGCCTCAGCGCGAGCGCGTACGAGCTTTCCGATGTCGCCGGTAGCTGGGATTGCGAACAAGGCAATTACGAGCGCGGCGCCTGGATGCGCGGCTACTACACGATTGACGAGACTGGAGCTGCGAGCCTGACCGGCTTCTTCCGCGAGATTGAAGGCGAGGACACGACCAAGGTTCGTTACGAAGCCGATCTCCAGATCAGCGTCGAAGACGATACGCTGAGAAACGTTCCGCAAGCCGTTCGCGTTGCTTCTGCCGAATTCAACGGCGCGGAGTTTGACGCCGGTGTGCGAGACGTGTTCGCTCGTATCCTGATGACGCCGCCAAGCCCCGGCACTATCGAGACCGCGAGCCAGACTCGCCTTGTCTACAAAGCCAATGATACCCTGGTGACCTGCATGACACGTGATGAGACCAAGTCGGCCAACGCGGCCTCCGTGTCGGTCAGCCAGCTGTCCCTTCGCGGACGGTGTGAGACTGGAGACTGCAAATGACGACCTTCCCTGATTTCACTAAGCTTGACCTCGGCACACCGCACGCGAAAGCGTCGTCGGAGCCCCGGAACCGTACGCTGGAAACGCCCGAAGGCATCGACCTCGCGACGGCCTATTCCGCCGCTGACACAGCAGGTCTCGATTATCTTGACGACTTTCCCGGCCTCGCGCCTTTTGGCCGCGGCCCCTATCCGACCATGTACACCCAGCGGCCCTGGACGGTCCGCCAGTATGCAGGCTTCTCGACGGCTGAAGACTCCAACGCCTTTTACCGCCGCAACCTCGCCGCCGGTCAGAAAGGCCTTTCGGTGGCATTCGACCTTGCAACCCACAGAGGATATGACAGCGACCATGTTCGCGTGACAGGCGATGTCGGCATGGCCGGTGTGGCCATCGACTCGATCTACGACATGCGCACGCTCTTCTCAGGCATTCCGCTCGACCAGATGTCGGTCTCGATGACGATGAATGGCGCGGTGTTGCCGATCCTCGCGCTCTATATCGCGGCCGCCGAGGAACAAGGCGTCACGCCGGACAAGCTCGCCGGGACGATCCAGAACGACATTCTCAAAGAGTTCATGGTGCGGAACACCTACATCTATCCGCCCAAGCCGAGCATGCGGATCATTTCGGACATCTTCGCCTACACGTCTGAAAACATGCCGAAATATAACTCGATCTCGATTTCGGGTTACCACATGCAGGAAGCAGGCGCGACGGCAGACCTAGAGCTTGCCTACACGCTGGCAGATGGGATCGAATACATTCGCGCCGGCGTTGCGGCGGGCCTTGATGTCGACAAGTTCGCGCCGCGCCTCTCCTTCTTCTGGGCGATTGGCATGAACACCTTCATGGAAGTCGCCAAGATGCGGGCCGCGCGCCTGCTTTGGGCGAAACTGGTCGAGAAGGAGTTCTCGCCCAAGAACCCGAAATCCCTGTCGCTGCGCACGCACAGCCAGACTTCCGGCTGGTCGCTGACCGCACAGGATGTGTACAATAACGTCATCCGCACCTGTCTCGAAGGCATCGCGGCAGTTGGCGGGCAAACCCAGTCCCTGCACACGAACAGCTTCGATGAAGCCCTCGCCCTGCCGACGGACTTTTCGGCCCGCATCTCTCGCAACACTCAGCTTTTCCTGCAGCAGGAAGGCGGCGCTTGCCAGACAATCGATCCCTGGGGCGGCTCCTACTATGTCGAGCGCCTGACGCACGATCTCGCCGCGAAGGCCCTCAAACATATCGAGGAAGTCGAGAAACTTGGCGGCATGCGCAAAGCCATTGAGGAAGGCGTCCCTAAACTTCGCCTCGAAGAAGCAGCCGCGAATACGCAGGCCCGTATCGATAGCGGCAAGCAGACCGTTGTCGGCGTGAACAAATTCCAGCTAGACCAGGATGAGGACGTGCCCGTTCTCAAGGTCGACAATGCCACGGTGCGCCGCATGCAGCTGGACAAGCTGGCCCGCCTCAAGGCGGACCGTGACCAGTCCGAAGTGGATGCCAAGCTCGATGCAATTGCTGCGGCAGCCGCAAGCGAGAAAGGCAACCTGCTCGCCCTCGCCGTGGACGCCGCCCGCGCCAAGGCGACAGTCGGTGAGATCTCCGAAGCCGTTGAGCGCAGCCAGGGCCGGCACCAGGCCGTCATCCGTTCGATCAAAGGCGTCTACGGAGGCTCTATCGGCAAGGACGACAAGGCTGGACAGGCCCGCACTCTGGCCGATGAATTTGCGAAATAGAAGGGCCGCAAGCCCAAGATTTATATCGCAAAAATGGGTCAGGACGGACACGATCGCGGCCAGAAGGTCGTCGCATCCGCGCTGATGGACCTTGGCTGGGATGTCGAGATTGGCCCACTCTTCCAGACACCGGAAGAAGCCGCGAAGGATGCCCGCAAAGCTGGCGTCGATATCGTCGCCGCCTCCTCGCTCGCGGCTGGACACCTCACGCTCGTGCCAGAGCTGAGGCGTGCGCTCGGCAATGAAGGTGCGGCCAGCACACAGATCATGGTCGGCGGCGTGATCCCACCGGGTGACTTTGACGCCCTGCGCGCGGCGGGGGCTTCGGCGATCTTCCCGCCCGGCACGGTGATTGCAGATGCGGCCCGCGCCATGCTGGAAGCGCTTGAAGACGATCCGGTAAACACTGCTGCGGAGTAAGCCCTGCTGAAATTGCTGACGAGACTGCCCTGGGTGGCCAACGCAGGTGTCGTCTTCGCGGCTGCAAGTGTCATCGGCGCGCTGTTTTCAACACAGCACTGGGCATTCGACTCGCTGGCGCAGTTCCTGTTGCCGTCTCTCTGGACGCTAGTCGCGGCGCCAGTCGTGCTGATAGGCTGCCTGCTGGTGTCCCGTGTCAGCGTCTGGCACGCCATTACGCTGCCGGCCTCCATCGCCGCGCTGATCGTCGGGGCTTCAATCGTCAGGAGTAGCGACGCGACGTCTCCCGCCAACGGCTTCCGGCTCTCGGTGTACCAGCACAACATCTATGTCGAGAACACTGTCTTCGAACGCGTCGTGGAAACAGTCGAGCGGACCGACCCGGACATTATCGCTCTCGTCGAAGCCCGCGACTCAACACTCGCGCCTTTTGAAGCGCGACTGGCCGAGCGCTGGCCGTACACAGCCGGTCCGAGGAGCGTGAAGCAAAGCTATGCGCGCCTAAGGCTGTTCTCGAAGTACGAGATCATCGGATACACGGTCCA